>BPGU01000029.1 GCA_026003195.1 Armatimonadota bacterium | reverse complement strand
GACGACCGGTGCGATGAGCGCTACCGTGCTAACGTCGGGCGAAGTCGATCTGACCTGGGACGCCGGTCTCTACCGTCCGGCCAGTGTTGGTGATCGGGTCTGGCTCGACTCCAACGGCAACGGGTTGCAAGATACTGGCGAGTCGGGCATTCAGAGTGTTGCTGTCGCAATCTACAGTGTTGGACCGGATGGTGTTATCGGTGGTGGTGATGATGTCTTCGTCGCGGCGACATCCACTGACAGCAGTGGTAATTACAGCTTCAGCGGCTTAAGACCGGGGAGCTATTACCTGCTCTTCAACCTGCCGGCCGGTTACAACATCAGCCCACAGGATCAGGGCAGCGACAACACTATCGATAGCGATGTGAATCCGATCTCACGGCAGACGACGGTTATCACGCTCGCGTCGGGTGATAATGATCCGACCTGGGATATGGGTCTCTACCAGCCGGCCAGCGTTGGCAACGTCGTCTGGCACGATGTCAACGGCAATGGCGTGCAGGATACGGGTGAGAGCGGGATCGGCAACGTGACGGTCACGCTCTACCGGGCCGATGGCTCAATGGTCGGTTCGACCACGACGGCGGCAGACGGCTCGTACAGCTTCACCAACCTGCCGCCCGGTGAGTACTACCTGGTCTTCAGCAACCTGCCGTCTGGCTACGTCTTCACCGCTGCCGATCAGGGTGGTGATGACGCGGCGGACTCGGATGCCAGCCAAAGCACCGGTCAAACCGCCACCTTCACCCTGGTCAGCGGGCAGGTTGATGAACGCTGGGATGCCGGGGCGTATCAGCCGGCCAGCATCGGCAACTTCGTCTGGGAAGATACCGATGGCGACGGGGTACAGGATGGCACAGAGTCGGGTGTGGCGAACGTCACCGTGCGGTTGAACGGGACGACCGGCGCTGGTGCCGCTGTGACCCTGACCGCTATCACTGACAGCGATGGCTTCTACCGGTTTGACAACCTCGCACCGGGCACGTACACGGTGACGGTGCAGGCATCGGCTGGGTATGCTGTTACTGCCACCGACCAGGGTGGTGACGATGCCCGCGACTCGGACGCTGACCCGAATACTGGCGTTATGAGCGCCACGGAGCTGGAGTCGGGTGAGGTCGACCTGACCTGGGATGCCGGTCTTTACCGACCGGCCAGCATCGGTGACCGGGTCTGGCGCGATACCAACGGCAATGGTATCCAGGATAGCGGTGAGCCGGGTGTGGCGAACGTCACCGTGCAGTTGAGCGGTACGACCGGTGCTGGCGCGGTTGTGGCCCAAACCACCACGACCGATGGCGATGGTCTCTACCGCTTTACCAACCTCGCACCGGGCACGTACACGATTACGGTCACCGCACCGGCAGGCGATGGCTTTACTGCTGCTGATCAGGGTGGTGATGACAGCCGCGACTCTGATGCAAATAGCAGTGGCGTGATGTCGGCCACGACGCTTGTCTCCGGCGAGGAGGACGTAAGCTGGGACGCCGGCCTCTTCGGTGCAGCCAGCATCGGCAACTTCGTGTGGGAAGACATCAACGGGAACGGCGTGCAGGATGCGGGTGAGCCAGGTATTGAAGGCGTCGAGGTGCAACTGACGGGTACCACCGGTATCGGGACGGTGGTGAACCTGACCACGACTACTGACAGCGATGGCTTCTACCGGTTTGACAACCTTGCACCGGGCACGTACACAGTGGCGGTGCAGTCGCCGGGTGGGTATGTCTTCACTACTGACAACCAGGGCAGTGACGATGCCCGCGACTCCGACGCCAATCCAGCTACCGGTGAGATGAGCGCCACAGTGCTAGAGTCGGGCGAAGTTGACCTGATCTGGGACGCCGGTCTCTACCGGCCAGCCAGCATCGGCAACTTCGTGTGGGAAGACACGGATGGCGACGGCGTGCAGGATACGGGTGAGAGCGGGATCGGCAACGTGACGGTCACGCTCTACCGGGCCGATGGCTCGCCGGTCGGTTCGACCACGACGGCGGCAGACGGCTCGTACAGCTTCACCAACCTGCCGCCCGGTGAGTACTACCTGGTCTTCAGCAACCTGCCGTCCGGCTACGTCTTCACCGCTGCCGATCAGGGTGGGGATGACGCGGCGGACTCGGATGCCAGCCAAAGCACCGGTCAAACCACCACCTTCACCCTGGTCAGCGGGCAGGTTGATGAGCGCTGGGATGCGGGGGTGTATCAGTTAACCAGCGTGGGTGATCTCGTCTGGCTTGATCGCAACGGCAACGGCGTGCAGGATGTGGGTGAGAGCGGAATTGAGAACGTGACGGTTACGCTCTACCGGGCCGATGGCTCAACGGTCGGTTCGACCACGACGGCGGCAGACGGCTCGTACAGCTTCACCAACTTGCCGCCCGGTGAGTATCGCTTGCGCTTCACGGACATTCCGTCTGGGTTGACATTCAGTCCGGCAGATAGCAGCGGTGATGACACCACTGATAGCGATGTGACCGCAACCAACGGTGAGACAGATGTCTTCGCCCTGCTCAGTGGTCAGTCCGATACAAACCGTGATGCCGGTGTTTACCCGCTGCTCAGTCTGGGCAATCTGGTTTGGGAAGATACCAACAACAATGGGGTTGTTGATAGTGGCGAGAGCGGTGTTGGTGGTGTGCAAGTCCGCCTCTACCGCGATAGTAACAGCAACGGGACGTGGGATGCATCTGATCAAGAGGTGGCATCCACCGTCACCGATGGCAATGGGGTGTATCGCTTCACCAATCTGCCCCAGGGTGACTACATTGTCGTGTTACCGGGCCGGCAATTTGAGGCCGACTCGCCGTGGTTCAACTATCGCAGCAGTACCGGCGCACGTTCGCTGAGCGGTGGGCCGTATGAGCCGGGCGTAGCGGCGAACGGTGATCTCGATAATGACGACAATGGCACGCGGCAGAGCGATGTTGACTCCAGCTTCAACATCGTGAGTAGCCTGATCACGCTCCGACCTGATGGCGAACCAGATACGGCGGTTGATGGTGATGACCGCAACAGCAACCTGACGGTCGATTTCGGTATCTTCCGTCCGGCAACGGTTGGCGATCTGGTCTGGAATGATTTGAACGGGAACGGCATCTATGAGAGCACCGAACCGGGCGTTGCCAACGTTCTGGTCACGCTCTACGACGTCGGGGATGATGGTATTGCCGGTACGTCCGACGATGTAATGGTCGCAACCCAGCGTACAGACGACGACGGCTTCTACCTGTTCGAGAATGTGCCGCCGGGTGATTACTACCTGGTCTTCAGTGATCTGTCAGGTGGTGCTCGCTTCACCTATCCGGATCGAGGTGGTGATGATGCATCAGACTCGGATGCTGATCCAGGAAATGGGGCTACCACCACCTTCACCCTGCAGAGCGGCAGCGAGAACCTGGACTGGGATACCGGTCTCATACTGCCGGCCAGCATCGGGAATCTGGTATGGGAAGATCGTAACGGTAACGGGGTGCAGGATGGTGGCGAATCAGGGATCGCAGGCGTCACCGTGCGGCTGACCGGTACGGATAGCGATGGCAATAGCGTAGATGTGTCGGTCGTAACGGATATTGATGGTGTGTACCGGTTCGAGAACTTGCTGCCGGGGAACTATACGATCACGGTAGCTCCACCCGCCGGTTACGTCTTCACTGCCGCCGATCAGGGCAGCAACGACGCGCTCGACTCGGATGCTGACCCGAACACCGGTGCGATGAACGCTACGGTGCTGGAGTCGGGCGAAGTCGATCTGAGCTGGGACGCCGGTCTCTATCGTCCGGCCAGCATCGGCAACTTCGTCTGGGAAGACACCGATGGCGACGGGGTACAGGACGGCACAGAGTCGGGAGTGGCGAATGTTACCGTGTTGTTGAACGGCACGACCGGCGCTGGTACAGTGGTGAACCTGACCGCTACTACCGACAGCAATGGCTTCTACCGGTTTGACGATCTCGCGCCGGGCACGTACACGGTGACGGTGCAGGTGCCGGCTGGGTATGTCGTCACTGTTGCCAACCAGGGTAGCAACAACGCACTCGACTCTGATGCTGACCCGGATACCGGTGCGATGAACGCCACTGTGCTGGAGTCAGGTGAGGTTGACCTGACCTGGGACGCCGGTATCTTCCTGCCGGCTACGTTGGGTAATCGGGTCTGGCATGACATCAATGCGAATGGGATTGCCGATTCGGGAGAGACCGGCGTAAGTGGCATTACGGTCAGTCTCTACCGGGCTGATGGTACGCTAGTGCAGACGGTCGTGACTGACAGCAATGGTGCGTATCTATTCACCAATCTGCCGCCGGGTGACTACTACCTGACGTTCAGTTTGCCGAACGGATGGGTGTTTAGCCCGTCGGGCCAGGGTGGTGATAGCGGTCGCGACAGTGATGTCGATCCAGATACCCAGCGCACGCAGGTCTTCACGCTCGGTTATGGGCAGACCGATCTGAGCTGGTGGGCTGGCATTCACCAGCCGGCACCGCCAACGGCAATCACGCTCCTCAGCTTCACCGCTGAGCGTCAGGCGAATGGCGTATTACTGCGTTGGGTCACGGGTAGCGAGCGTGATACGCTTGGTTTCCTGCTGCTGCGGAGCAGCACCGGAAATCGCGCTGATGCAACACCCATTCTGAGCACACCAATCCCGGCCCAGGGCAGTGCTGGTAGTGGGGCGAGCTATCAGTGGTTTGATCGCACAGCACAGCCCAACGTGAGCTACCACTACTGGCTGGTCGAAGTAGAAGTCGACGGTGACCGCCACGAGTTTATGCTGAGCAGTCCGGCAGTGCAGTTTACCTATCGGGTACTGGTGCCAATTATTCAGCGCTAGCCGGTAGCCTTGCCGGCATTGTTCGTTGGAACCAAATGCCTTGCCGCACAATGGCGTGGGGCGAGGCATTTGGTTTTTGGGTGTCAGGCGAGGAAATGTCTGCGGAGTACGTATAGTGCAAATCTGATACCATCCAATGCGTAGTACACGATCCAGGGCATATTCCTTTCGCCATCCCCTCGTTTGTTGTATCCCGCGTATGGCAATGTGAGCGGGCATATGCACCGTCCGTAGGGGCGGGTTCAAAACCCGCCCCTACGGAACCCGCCCATCTGTATTGTGGCAGAGATCTCCACGGATTGCGTCTTTTCATTACCAA
>BPGU01000028.1 GCA_026003195.1 Armatimonadota bacterium | reverse complement strand
GCGCGCCCTTTGGGAGTCTCCATCAGCGCGCGCAGACGGCGTGCTATTGCCTGCGACTCAGCTTCTAATTCAGCGAGTTGGCGCTCATACAGGGCGCGCTCTTTGGAAATATCTTTGAGTAGTTGCTGCTTTTCCTCTTGTGCCTCGGTGAGCTCGGTTTGTTGGTTGCGCAGATCTGCTTCCAGCCCAGTGATACGGCGCACCAGCGCGTCCATCTTGGCTTTTGCTTCCGCGACGGCTTGCTGGTCGGCGCGCACCTGTTCCAGCAACTCGCGGTCGGTTTTGACTATCTGGCGTAGCACATAACTACGGCTGTTGAGTTCGCTCATGTTGCGGGCGTTGGTGAGCAAAGTGAGGTACGATACACTGCGATATTTGTAGGCGGCGCGGAGCCGTTGCGCCAGAAGGTTCTCGCGATGGCGTAGGCGTTGCGTGAGCATTTCCAGTCGCTTGGCGAGTTCCGCCTGCTCTTTGCGTGCTTGAGCCAGCCGGTCGCGTGTGCTGCGCAGTTGCCCTGTGACGCGCGTGATCGCTTGATCTAACTCGCTCAGGTCGCGCCGCACTTTGCGCTCTTCGCGCCGTTTTTGATCAACTACGCCGCGCAGCTTGCCAATCTCCCCTTGCAGCGACTGCAGTTCACTCTGCAGCTTCTGGCGTTGTTGGTTTTTGTCTTGCTGGGCGCCCGAAGGCAGACAGAGCAACATCCCTGCCAGCAGCGCCGTCAGCCAACCTCCGTGTCGCACGCCCTGCATCGGCAGGCAGTATACCCTTCAGGACGACTTTTTGTCAATCATCCAAGAGGGTGTTCGAAAAATCGCGTAGCAGGGACAGTCTTGTCCCTGCAGGGGGGTGCTTGGACAACACTGTCCAAGCCACAGGGTTCCGTTGGGTTGGTGTTTGCGTGCCTCCACGCTCATCCTGTTTTTTTTCGAACACCCTCAGTTCGAAAGAGGCGGTTCGAAAAAAAACACCTAAAAGCCCTCACCCCCCTACCCCCTCTCCCCCATCGTGGGCGAGGGGGAGCCGTCCTCACCTGCGTCTGTTTTGGTTCCGAGGCGCGTTTCGCCGGTTGCAGGCAAGGAATGCGCTGTTGCTGCACAGCACATCCCCCCTCTCCCACGCGGTGGGAGAGGGGCAAGGGGTGAGGGCATCCAGATTTCTTGAACACCCTCCCTAAACCCCTTGACATTTCCGCAAAAATGCGTTATAATTAAGGCAGTTCGTTGAGGAGGTGCGCGATGAAGCGATCCAGTATCCATCGGCTGCTAATAAGCGATGCTCATCCCCTCAGAATGCGGGGGGGGAGTAGAGCTCAAGTTTGCGTCCTAATCGCTGCCGCCGTTTTCCTTTTCTTGTCCCCTCTCCAAGCACAATGGGTCATTGATTATCAGGAAGAGGGTTTAAGCTACTGGAATGTTTCCCGACAATGGCGAACAATTTTTACCGTCATCTGTGAAGACTCATCATTCTCTTTTTCTGCTGGCTGTCTTGCTTCGCATATGGAGCCCTACTCGCACCTATATCCGGAGGGATGCGGGGCTAATAATGAGCCAAATCATTATTGCACCAGATTCGAGTACAGTGGCATGTCGTCCCGATTCACCAGTAGTGCGAGTATGGCTGGTGAAACTTGTTCACAAGGTATGCCTCCTCACGGAGATGGACGCGTCGAGGGTGATGGGCGTACTGTGTTGAAGCTGGTCTGGATAGGAAATGAACCCCCTCCTGTACGGGAAGTGCGCGTTATTACGGCGTTTAGTCTCCATGCGTCAGCCAGTGTGGGAAGCCACTATGGATGTCGCGATGCCTCTGCCTCTGCAACCGCTCGTGCCCAAGCAAATGTTTCTGGCGGACCTGGTTTTGTGCAGGGTGAAGGACTGGGTAATGTTGTGAGTGCCTCCACAAGCGAAGGTTCTGTGGACGATGCCAAGTATGCCGTTTCCAGAGTGTGGGTCCTGCCTGTAGAGGAGGAGGTGGTTCAAGGGAGTGGAGTAAGATACTATGTTAAGGTGCCCTATGAAGTTATAGCGTCGGCTGATATCCAACAAACGACTTCAGGAGCAACCTATAATTGCTACTTCTGCAATCGTCCGATAGGAGATGTGATGCAGACTCATCCTCGCCGCAGTGCGAGTGCTGATAGCAGTGTATACCGCCTATTTGATGTCTACACGGTAGGTGATGAGATATACCTGGTTTCTTCGACCTCGCTGATTGACGGTGCAGAGGCACTGAGTTGCGCCGTGGAGTTCTGCGGGATGCGTCCTGCTACAGGACAGGTCAGTTCTCCAATCCCATTTCCTGCGGTTGATGTCTTGAATTTCGGGTGGACCTATACCTCCTCACCCGTAGCCAACACACGCTTGTCTCCTTCGTCATGGTATGGCTTGGATAGTGTGCAGTTGGTGATTGCCAATCGGGGTGTGATTGATCAAGGAAGCAGCAACTTGTTGAAGGATTTTTGGCGCGGCACCGCAACGGAGTGGGTGTGGCAGCAATTGGGAGGAGGGCGCAACCTACTAGATCAACTTCTCCCAGAACGCGTGCGTGAAGTTCATATCTATGATGTGGATGGCACCGTGGTGCGCTTTCTGGGATACAAGCGCGCCGACGGTTCTTGGGAATATCACCCTGCCTTCGGGGTCTTTTCTCGTCTGGAGTCAGACAGTAGTGGCTTATTTTTTACCCTGTATGGTGGTGCGCCTGGTAATATGCGCGCGAAAGGGGGATGGCAGTACACTTTTGGACCTCTTGTGGAGGACAATGGCGATGTTGGCATGCGGTTTTATGCCCCGCATGCTCCCCTGGTTCAAGCCACCGATCCCTTGGGAATAAGTGTGTTCCTCAGCCATGGGGAGAATTCTCGTGCCATTTATGACCCGATTTCTGGATCAACACTCAGCCTAACTGGTAGCTCAGTGCAGTGGTTAAACTCGGCAAGGAACCCGAATTCGCAGTTTGTGATGGAATGGGTTTCACGCGGGCAAAGCTTTATCATCCCCAGTACACTTCCTCCGGGTGAAGATAGGTCTGTTCAGGAGCGGGTGTACTATAAACATCTATCAGCTACTCCGGGTTCAGTGACCATCCGAATTTATAATATGTGGTCAGATACTACCCCAGGCGCGCCTGCAATTGAGCAGAATCTTGCCTGGGGAAATGCCCCTCAGGGGGAGCAGGATCTGATTCGTCAAGCCTTCCAGTCCGATATGCATTCGAATTTCGTCGCTTCCAGGCTTATTTCGCGCTCTTGGGGCAACCTAATTCCCTACACTTATACCTATAAATGGATCGACCCGCTTCGATTTCGGATTACGACAGAACGCGATGGTCTGAGAACCGAACTAACCTATCTGACCGATGAGTCGACAGGCAAGTTTGTGGAGGCGACTTATGAACGCCCGTCATTGGCTGCCAGCGGCGCCACTGAAAGGTTTGTCTATCGCTTCAACCAAATAAACGGACAGGTGGATTTAATCCGCTTCTTTGCTGATGCTGGCAGCTCGCAACCCAAGTGGGAGCTTGAATATACTTTCGCTAATCCTAACGATCCGCTGGCAATCACGAAGACAGAGCAACGTTATCCTGCAGAGGGCATTACGCGCACATGGCGGTTTGGCTACACGGAGCGCAACGGTGAGACCCTATTCCAAAGTGTTCACGATCCAACAGGTGTGAGTGCATATGCCGAGTATGAGCACTTCAACTATCCCGTGCTACCGAGTGCAATTTACGACGGCGCCAATCATCGCTGGGAGATGACTTATACAGGTCCTGGCTTGCTCCAAACCTTCAAGGAGCCGGACCGAAACCCGTGGACGCTGAACTACTACCCTCCGGGGCATCCCTTCCAGAATAAGCTGCAGCAAATAACCGACCCGACAGGACGCTCGGTCAAGGTCAGTCAATATGACCTGTTCGGACGCCCCAGTCGCGTTGAAGTGGAACCGAGCAGCGGACGCCTAATCTGGCAAGAGATTGACTGGACAATGCTCGGAACACCGCGCACCATCCGCTGGAGCGATGGCACGCGGGTCGATTTTTATTGGCAGGGTCCTGGACTGCGTGGCGTTCAGGACGCGCGAGGACGCACAGTCTGGTTCGACTACAACCTGCAGCCAGAACTGGGCGCAGCGGGGCTGCTGAACCAGATTCGCATCGGTGGGACATGGGACAACTTGAACAGTGGGCAGCGCTTTGCCCGGCTTCTTTACGATCAGCGTGGGCGACTCACCCGCGTGGAAGGCGGGAATCGGATCGGTGTGAACTATGGGTATGGGTTGCGCGATCAGCTACGCTTCGTGCGCTACGACGGGGATTCCAACACCGAGGAGTTCACCTATTCTTGCTGTGGTGAGCTGGAGAGCTGGCGCAAGCCCGATGGGCAACGCGTCTACTTTGAGTATGAAGGTGGATTGCTCAAACACATCCGTTTGAATCATCCCAACAATCCACCTTCCTACACTTTCGGCTATGACCTCGCAGGACGGCTGAAAAGCGCGCAGAGCCAGAGTTCCACGCACCAGTGGATTTATGAATACGAGGTCGGGACCAATACGGGTCGGCTGGCGCAGGAGCAGACCATGCTCTATGGCGCCGGCATCAGTTACACCCACGCTTATACCTACTATCCGAGTGGCGAGGTGGAAACCAGCACGCTGTCACTCTCCACGACCCAAGGCGGATGGCAGCGTACCCTGCGCTATGTGTATGATGACGCAGGACGCCTCACCGACATCTTCTACAACAATCAGCTGCTGGCTTCCTATAGCTATGATAACGCAGGACGCCTCCAGAGCCAGACCATCCGTCCGCTCGGCAGCAACCATCAGCTCACCACCACCCTTACCTACGCCGATGAGCAATCGGTCGGCGCCCTCGGCGCCGTCGAGTGGCGCTGGAACAACCGGTTGCTCGCTTCCTTCGACTATGACGGCTACGACGGTCAACCGGGCTACCACCCGGACGGCACTCTCGCACGAGCGATCGATACCTTGCCAGGCGTTGCCCCGCTCCGCTGGGAGTGGGACTATGACGCTCTGGGGCAACTGGCTTACGAGAAGCGTCGGGAAGGCAACGGGGAGTGGCAACAGACCACCTTCACCTATGATTCGGGCGGCAACCTGTGGGGGAACGCAGGCTGGGTCTATCGCTTCAATCAGCTGCTCTATGTGCCGCGCACCGAGACTGAACAACAACTGGTACTTCGCCTATACACCCAACGGCGAGCGCTGGCGCTGGTGGACTACCGA
>BPGU01000027.1 GCA_026003195.1 Armatimonadota bacterium | reverse complement strand
CGCCCGGCTTTCGGCGGGATGACTGGCCTCTCCTCAGTGCGGCGGTAGCTGAATGGGACGGTTTCATCTTTGTGTCGTTAGCTGACCAGCCACAACCATTCACAGAAGCGTTCGCACCGTTGATCGGCAAGTTTCAAGCCTGGGAGATGGCGCGCTTGCGGCGCGGTGCCCGCATTACTTACGAGGTGGCTGCGAACTGGAAGCTGATTGTGGCGAATTATTCTGAATGTTACCATTGTCCGCTGATTCATCCCGAACTGGTTGCTATCTCGCCCTGGCAAAGCGGACGGAATGATCTGACCAGTGGCCCATTTCTCGGCGGTTATATGGAACTTACCCACGAAAGTATGACTCTGAACGGACAGACCCGGCGACCGCCCCTGCCCAACCTGCCGGTCGAAGATCATAAACGTGTCTATTACTATTCTATCTTCCCCAACCTGCTGCTGAGTCTGCATCCCGATTATATGATGGCGCATCGCCTGATCCCACGCCGACCCGATGCCACAACGATTATCTGCGAGTGGTATTTTGACCCTGATGTGATGGCTGCTTCCGACTTTGATCCCTCGGATGCAGTCGAGTTTTGGGATCGAACCAATCGCCAGGACTGGCACGTCTGTGAATTATCCCAGCAGGGCATCAGCTCGCGTGCTTATCGTCCTGGCCCCTATGCCCAATCGGAAGGGTTGCTTTGGCAATTTGACCAGGAATACCTGCGGGTGATGGGAGAGCAAAGCGCATGATGGTGCAGGAATCGGGTATTGTTATCTAACGAGACAGTATGCGCATGTTGATGATTACCTATGGTAGTCGGGGTGACGTACAGCCCTTTATTGCGCTTGGTGCTGCGTTGTATCGGGCCGGTCACACCCCTGTTCTGGCTGCACCCGCACGTTTTGCATCCCTTGCGGCTGATCATCACATCACATTTCTGCCTCTGCCCGGCAATGTTGAGGTACTGGCTCGTCAGATCGCCGATGAGTCACGCCAGCAACCGCTGCGTCTGATTGGCATCATCTCCCGTTTTGCATTACCGTTGGGCATTGAAGTAGCCCGGCGTATTCAAGCAGCGGCTCGCTCCGCCGACATGATCGTCCATTCATTTTTGACCGTCGCTCTCGGTCATCTCTACGCAACCCAATACGGGTTGCCTGAATGTGCCGTCGATCTCTTTCCCTTCTTCGACCCGCCAGCCGACATCGCCAACATTGCGTGGCCTACTGATCGGATTGGATTGGCCGGTCGTCGGCTCAGCCATGTCTTTGCCCACACCATCTTTCGTTATACCCAAAGCCTGAGCTACCGCATCCTCCACCGCCGAGCGCCTGATATTGGGCCATCACGCTTGCCATGGGCGGCACCGGGACGCCAGTTTGGATTGTTACAAGCCTACAGTGCCGTTCTGGTTCCGCCGGGGTCTGCCCCGCTGACAGTGCAAACCGGTTCGTGGTGGTTAGAAGCGACGAACTGGCAACCGCCGCCTGATCTGCAAGCCTTTCTGGCTGCTGGCCCACCACCGGTAGTGATTAGCTTTGGCAGTATGGCTACGCATGATGCTCCACACATTGCGCGCATCGTGCTGGAAACGCTTCAGCGTACCGGACAACGCGGCATTATTCAGCGCGGATGGGCGGGTCTTACGCCACATCAGGTTCCTGATACCATCTATCTCGCCGATGAAATGCCACACGACTGGCTGTTGCCCCGTGCCAGCGCAATGATCCATCACGGTGGCGCAGGCACTACAGCGAGTGCCCTCCGCGCCGGCATTCCATCGGTGATCGTTCCCTTCGCTGCCGATCAGCCGTTCTGGGCCTGGCGTGCGCACAAGACCGGTGCCAACCCACCACCAATCCCGGTGTCGGCATTATCGGTTGAGCGATTGAGCTTAGCGTTGCAGCAAGCGCTTGATCCGGTACATCGTGCTCGCGCTGCGATGGTCAGTGGTCGCATGCGTGCCGAGGGTGGTGTCGCTGTTGCTGTTCAGCGTATTGAACAATGGGCAGCGTAGTAGTCAGTTTTGGGTGAATGGAATGTCGAGTTGATGAACAGGTGGGTTGGTGAGCGACTGGTTAAGGAGGCTGGCGGGTTAAGGGATCGGCGGGTTAAAACCCTGCATCAATTCATCGAAGCCCCTGCGGGGCTAACCTGCCGGCGGGGAGGGTTCTCTGCCCCAACGGGGCTTGCAGGTCGTGAGGGAGGGCTTCAGCCCGCACGCCAGCCCCAACGGAGCTTGCATGTTGTCAGGCAGGGCTTCAGCCCTCCTGACTCCAGCACGGTGCTGACTGGTTGATGGCCAATTGCTTGACGAGCGTTCTCACGGGGCAAACACGCCGATCATACGAGGAAGATTTCACCGATCAGGCATCAGATCGAACAAAAGGATACCTTCATCACGGGTGCTCACCGCCAGTTGTGTGCCATCAGACGTTACGGCAACGGCCAGCACCGCACCGTACTCTGCCAGATCGATCTCCCGCAGCAGCGTTCCGTCGTCCAGACGGTAGAACAGCAGATGCCCGCTAATCGTGCCGGCAATCAGAAGGGTGTGATCAGGGGTCACGGCCAGGCTGGTGAACCAGCCCCAATTCTGGGGAACTTCAATTTGCAAGACCTCGTTGTTGTTGCGGGTGACGTCTCGCACGCGCAGCAGACCATCGCTACTGGCGCTTAGCAAAAGATTATTGACGAAGATCAGGCTGGTCACCGGCCCATTATGACCACGCAGAATCTGGGGCTGCCCACCACGCGCCATTTCCCAGACCGCAATCTGCGGTGCGTCAGCAGGTTGATTGGTCACCGCAGCCAGATATGCTCCATTGTCACTGAACGCAAGTGAATAGATCGGCCCCGACAACCCGCTCAGCCGACGCAAAAATTGCCGGCTGGATGTTTCCCATAGATAGACCTCACCCTGTTCGTTTCCCACCGCAATCATGCTGCGATCCGGGCTGACCGTCAGGTTGAGGGGAAATCCGTTCATGCCGCTCAACTGCTCGTTGGGCCGACTACCGGTCAGATCAATGGTTACAATCTCGCCGGCTTCGCTGATTGCCACAACTTCAGCATCGCCGATGAAATCAATGTACTGGGCTGTTGCTGCACCACCATCCAGGCTCGTCGTGCGACCGCTATCGAGCATGTGAACGCGCACAGCGCCATTCGCTCCGCTTGCCACCAGACGTTGACCATCGGGGCTATACCGTACCCCAGTCACTACCCCCTGAGTCACTTGAAAACTTTGCAAAACCTGCGTGGATTCGACGTCCCAGATGACCAGATTCCCGCCCATATCACTCGACGAGAGGATGCGGGTGCCATCTGGACTCCAGCTCAGTCCAAGCAAGCGCAAACCACGCTGCTGCAACACCCCACGCTCAGCACCACTCGTCGGACTCCACAGACGAACGCTACCATCAAGACTCGCGCTGGCCAGCAGGCGACCGTCAGGACTGTACGCAACCCCGCGAATTACTACCCAACCATCATGCCCCCGCAACTCGCGCTGGACATTGCCGGTTGCTGCATCGAGCAGATAGACATTGCCATTGACTGAGCCAACTGCGATTTGGCGGCCATCGCCAGAAAAAGCGATACCGGTCAGCCAGAAGGGGGCGTTAGTTGTGGGATCAACCGGTGCGCTGAAGCTAAAAGCATCAATCTGCTGTCCACTGCTCACATCCCACAACCGGGCCGTACCATCGCGTGAGGCTGAAGCCAGCCATTGCCCATCAGGGCTAAACGCAACGTTGCCGGGGAGATCGGTGTGACCACGCAGGATGGCTGTTGTCTGCCCGCTTGTCACTTCCCAAATCCGAATCGTCTGGTCAACGCTAGCCGACGCCAGCAAGCGACCATCGGGGCTAAACGCCAGTGAGCGAATCCAGTCGCTGTGTCCACGGAGTTGTGCAATTTCACGGCCAGTACCGGTATCCCACAGCCGTACCACCGGGTCATCCTGAGCACCGGAAGCCAGAATTGCCCCATCGGGGCTAAATGCCAGCGAACTGACATCGCCCTCGTGACCGCTCAGCGTCGCCTGAACGAGAAAAGAGGAAGCATCGCGCAACTGAATCGCCGATCCTACCGCCACCGCTACTAGCAAGCCATCAGGACTGTAAGCCGCTGCCCCCAGACTATCTTCCCGCAGTTGCGCCGTTTGAGTAATCGCGTTGACCTGTTGCAACAAATCAACCGCCGGCGCTTCATTTGTCGTCGGCGCAGGCGCAACAGTCGATTGCGTTGCGACCGTATTACCGGGTAAGCCAAACAACGAAGCATTCGTCATGTACAGACCCACCAGCACCGCCAGCAGCACACACACCCCTACCGCAACCACTGCCAGGCCACCGACGATTGCCAGCAGGCACGAGGTACTGATCAACGGGCGGGGCGGAGCGGTGGGGGCGGCTACTCCCGCCACCGGTGCTGCCGTCGTCGTTGGTGGCGGTGCTGGCGGTAATGTCGTGGCCGGTGCTGCCGTGGCAATCGTCGCGGGTTGTGGTGGATGTGCGGTAGGAATGGCGGCGGATGGTACCACCGGCGTTTCAATCGGTGCTGTAGCACCCATCGGCCTGCCCGCCATCAGACGCACCGTCTCCAGCGCACTACGCATCTCGCTTGCCCGCTGGTAACGATTCGCCGGCTTCATCTCCAGAGCACGCAGCGTGAGTTGTTCGGCCAACACCGATACCTGTGGGTTGAGCGCACGCGGCGAATTGAGCGGCACCCCGCTCTGCCGCTGATTGGCCGGTGGTGGCGGCCAACCGGTGAGCAGATGGTACAGCACCGCGCCAATCGCATAAATATCACTCACCTGTGCCGGCTCAACACTGTGATCGTACAGTTCAGGTGCCCGGTATGGCGTCGTCTCAGCCCCAATATGGCGGACACAGGCAAAGGGGGCCAGGCTCAACCCACCTTCTGGTGACGACCAGAGATCGCAGGTACGCAGATCACCCAGCAAGAGCGGCGGCTGGTGATGGTGCAGCCGATCCAGCACCATCAACAACCGATCAACGATAGCCAGGGTTTCACTCTCTGACAATGGTGATCCGCGCTCACGAGCAAAGCGCTCCAGGTCTGAACCACCAGGATCATCGGCGACCAGATAACACACCTGATCCAGGACAAAATAGTCGCGCAGTGCCAGCAACCCCGGCATCTGTATCTGCGCCAGTTCCCGTGCCAGCCGCAAAACATCATCAACCGCAGCCTGATTCGGCTGCGGCAGTGCGGTGATCAACACCCGCAGCGAAGAGCGCTGATCAATCGCTCGATACAACCCGGCATCAGGATACGCATCGAGCGCAACTGTGATCCGGTAGTGTCCGTTGAGCAGAGAATCGATGGCGAGCATAGCAGCCCTTAGCAAATACAAAACTTTTCAGAGACAACCTGT
>BPGU01000026.1 GCA_026003195.1 Armatimonadota bacterium | reverse complement strand
GCCATCCCTGCCACGTTGCCAGGTGGCATGACAGAAAAGCTAGTGTACTGGCGTTTATGGCCGTGATCCGACGATCACCCTGCCACTATCCCTGAGCACAGCAGGCAGAATCAGCTTTCCTGCTTTCGCACGCAGGGAATCGGTTTCGGCGACGATACCGTTGCCCGCCAGAGGTATCCGGGTCGCTGCGTGGCTGAGAACACACGCCGCCGGATCACACCGGCGCATCTCTTCTGATATGGTCTGGTGAGTAGTTCCTGTCACGCCCAATGTACGGTTCGCTTGTCGCCCGGCCCGGCGCATCAGCCCACCAGGTTGGGCCAGAGTGATCTGGGCGTGGCGAGCCATCCCTGCCACGTTGCCAGGTGGCATGACAGAAAAGCTGGTGTACTGGCGTTTATGGCCGTGATCCGACGATCACCCTGCCACTATCCCTGCGCACAGCCGGCCGAATCAGCTTTCCTGCTTCGCACGCAGGGAATCGGTTTCGGCGACGATACCGTTGCCCGCCAGAGGTATCCGGGTCGCTGCGTGGCTGAGAACACACGCCGCCGGCTCTCACCAGTGCATCTCTTCTGATATGGTTTGGTGAGTAGTTCCTGTCACACCCAATGTACGGTTCGCTCGCCGCCCGGCCCGGCGCATCAGCCCACCAGGTTGTGCCAGAGTGATCTGGGCGTGGCGATCCATCTCTTCCACGTTGCCGGGTGGCGTGATAGAAAATCTGGTGTACTGGCGTTTCTGGCCGTGATCCGACGATCACCCTGCCATCATCCCTGCGCACAGCAGGCCGAATCAGCTTTCCTGCTTCGCACGCAGGGAATCAGTTTCGGCGACGATACCGTTGCCCGCCAGAGGTGTTCGGGTCGCGTGGTATGGAGTGCGGCAGCCATGCTGCCGCTTCCGGCCTTGCTCACGATCAGGTGCGGATCGCAGCGGTTTCCCTGCGGATCACGGGACGACATGCATGCAGAGCACGTTCGTCTTATTTGACCATCCGTGATACCACATCTTTACCACTACGGTGCATCATCGCCGAGGCGCTCAATCGTTGTCGGTCTGCCCAACCCTTGCACAACGGTGTGCGAGCGTTGTCGGCGCTGTACCGATAACTTCCCGTGGGGTGGGCTTCCCGTCCATGCTCATGCATACCCTGTGCCATGGTCTCGTACCAGCACGGATACGCGCTGCGCTCTGCGCCTGTCGGTGCGGGAGCATAGCTTTCACACACCAAATGACGAAACACGGGCAGCCCTGGGTTGAACGGGTGTCCCATCCAGTGTGTGAGGGCTGTACGGATGAACAGCAGCACCGTAGAACCTACTTCAAAGAACATTTACTGGAAGTTAGCCCATTCACTTCTGACAGACTCTATGAACGTGACATGCACATCCAGCCTCCCCGTGACCAGCCAGGTGCAACCACGTGACACGCGCCAGATCGTAAGCACGGCTGGCGCGGCAGCATGGCTGCCGCACTCCAAACTTCGCAACACGCGCATGACGAGCGGGCAAGGCAACCAGCCCAGCACGTGATGGCACCGGACGATAGTGATCAGCCTTCCTCGCTGCCATACCAGCAGCCAGGGAGCAGGCTAGAACCTATTTCAAAAAACATCTCCTATTGCCGACCGAAACCATGATCGTGACGAGCACACACAGCATCCTTGTTTCCAGCCAGGTCAACCACGTGACACGCGCCAGATCGTAAGCACGGCTGGCGCGGCAGCATGGCTGCCGCACTCCAAACTTCGCGAACACGCGCATGACGAGCGGGCAAGGCAACCAGCCCAGCACGTGATGGTACCGACGATAGGTGATCAGCCTTCCTCGCTGCCATACCAGCAGCCAGGGAGCAGGCTAGAACCTATTTCAAAAAACATCTCCTATTGCCGACCGAAACCATGATCGTGACGAGCACACACAGCATCCTTGTTTCCAGCCAGGTCAACCACGTGACACGCGCCAGATCGTAAGCACGGCTGGCGCGGCAGCATGGCTGCCGCACTCCAAACTTCGCAACACGCGCATGACGAGCGGGCAAGGCAACCAGCCCAGCACGTGATGGCACCGACGATAGTGATCAGCCTTCCTCGCTGCCATACCAGCAGCCAGGGAGCAGGCTATGCTGCGTTGGCGCCTGGGCGATAGACTGGAAACACGATAGCACAGCTTGTATGAAATAAGTTCTACATTAGCTTGAGAGACGTACCTTCTCCTGCAGTGATACCATGCAGGCGCACGAGCACTGATTCTCGCATCCGTACCGTGACGGCCTGTCGCTCAAGCCCCGCAGTGATACCACGCAGGCGCACGAGCACTGATTCTCGCATCCGTACCGTGACGGCCCCTGTCGCTCAAGCCCCGCAGTGATACCACGCAGGCACCAGAGCGCTAATACCCCTTATTTCATGCTCAGTCATATCGCCAGGAAGCAATGCTGGCATTGCACCCTGCTTCCTGTGCTACCAGATGCGGTGTTGTCCGTCTTCCATGCCGGTTCGTCACACACCCGGCGCGAACGATGCTGAATTGTGTGGGGTTGCCGGTAAGGGTAATGGTAACGATGGCCCACAGTAGTACAGCCGGTCATCACGCCAGTCGGCAAGCCCGATCTCGGTAAGCCATGCGGTGACGGTGGATGCGCGTCGTTGGGCGGTTGATTCGGCCAGGGGAGCCAGTTGTTGCAGGATACGGGCAACATCGTTGCGGCTCAGACCTTCGGGGGCGTTACGGAGGGCGGCAATGACAGAACGGGTTGGCTCGTAGCGCAGGAGCTGGCGGCGTAGTGCGGAGCGCTGATCGGCACGGTTATAACGGGTGAAGGCAAGTCCGAACTTGGTGAGTTGGGCTGTTTCGGTTTGCTCGCTGATTTCAATCAACCCGATGATGCGAGCGGCTTGCATGTAGTAAAGACCTTGACGCTGACCTTTTGCGCCGAGATAGGCGCCAATCTCCTCAGCCGTCATCCGCCCGCGAGCGATTGCTTCGGCGACACGCGCTACATCCCAAAGTACATCGGCCTGTGGAATATCTGCTGTGGTCAGCATCATGGTCCCTCCTCTTCCTTGCACGTACTTACTCGTACTACACTTTTACCATATCACACTCGAACGTTTGTGTCAATAGGGATTTTTAACACATGTTCGCATGATCTGGAATCCCGGCAGCCTGTGCGGATTGTCGTGGTGGGGTAAGTGGCTCTGTTCAGCAGTGGTGGCGAAGGCAGGGTATTCGTTACGGTGAACTTCCTGGTCGTGGTCTGGACACTTGTTGATCATCCAGGATGTTCTACCGTCAGTCATGTACATCGAAGTTGAGATGGTCGTACCTGTTTCCAGGTATGATACACATGGAATAATTCATATCGTCAACGGAGGAAAGAGTTCATGCACTACGAGGAATTACCGCTTACGGCTGAGCACGACGTGGCAATCGTTGGTGCCGGCCCGATTGGTCTCGAAGTAGCGGTCTGTCTCAAACAGGCCGGGGTTGATTATATTCAGTTCGATGCACATCAGATTGGGTATACGATGACGTGGTGGCCGCGCAATACCAGTTTCTTCAGCACGACCGAACGGCTGGCAATTGCCGGGGTGCCGATTCAAAACAATCATCAACAACGGATTACCGGCGAAGAGTATCTGGCGTATTTGCGGTCGGTCGTCGAGCTGTTCGATCTGCATATCCAGAGCTACGAACCGGTAAGCGATCTGATTCCCGACCACGAGGGTTTTACGCTGATTACCCGACCGCATAGCGGTGAGCGTCGTTATCGTGCCCGGCGTGTGGTACTGGCTATCGGCGATATGCACTATCCGCACCGGCTCAATATTCCCGGTGAGGATTTACCGCACGTCAGTCACTATTTTCGCGATCCACACGACTACTTTCGGCGTCGGTTGCTGATCGTTGGTGGCAAGAATTCGGCGGTCGAGGCGGCACTGCGTTGCTGGCGTGCCGGTGCTCAGGTGACGCTGGCGTATCGCCGATCACAACTAGATGCGCAGCGCGTGAAGCACTGGTTATTGCCCGATTTTCTGGCGCAGGTTGAGGCAGGTACAATTCGGTTTTTAGCACGCACAACACCCGTTGCTATCGATAGCGGCGGCGTGGTGCTGGCACATACTGACGAAGATGGTCAACCAACCACTGATCACTTCTACCACCCGACCGATTTTGTGTTGCTGGCAACCGGCTTTCGTGGTGATCAGCGTCTGCTCGAACAGGCTGGCGTGGTCTTGCAAGGGCCGAATCGAGTTCCGCTCTACAATCCGGCAACCATGGAGACGAACGTGCCGGGTTTGTATCTGGCCGGTACCGTTGCCGCCGGGATTCAGCAGCGCTATACGCTATTCATCGAGAATTCCCACGAGCATGCCGGCAAGATTACCCAGGCTCTGACCGGGCGCTGGCCGTCACGGTTGGGTGATGTGGCAACCCGAAATTATCAATTGAGTTTTGAGCAGATTGCGGCGAATTAAGCATTCTACTGCCGGATCGATCTTGCCAGAATTGCCCGGTTTGCAGTATAGTATGGGCATACGGGGCTGTAGCTCAATGGATAGAGCACCGACCTTCTAAGTCGATGGTTGCGCGTTCGAGTCGCGCCAGCCCCGCCATACTGTTATCGCTCACGTGCCTCTCGCTGAACTATCTCCGCCAACAATTGCTCAATCCGGGCAAGACGCTCGTTAATCATTGCTAGATCGGCCTGACTGCGATCAACCGTATCTTCTTCAACAAAGAAGGCCGCTACGTTAGCTGTTAGTAGCCCGAAGAGAGCAATCCCCGCGATCATCAGAAATGTGGCAATTCCCCGTCCCAATGCGGTCACCGGATAGGTGTCCCCATAGCCGACCGTTGTGATGGTGGCCAGTGCCCACCAGATGGCATCGGCGAATGATGTGATCGGGCCACCGGAACCCCGCTCGGCGATGAACATCAGGGTCGCGGTAATCAATACCATAACCAGGCTACTTACCCCGATAAATGCCGGCATCTTGCGGCGTAGAGCACGCTGCGATTGCTTCCAGAGACGAGCGAGCACGATGGGTAGCCACAGCAGACGCAGGGGGCGAAGGAACGGTAAGACGATGATGATGACTTCAAACCAATGTGAGCGTAGATAGTGTAGACGATCAGGTGCCAGGTAGAGTTTTGCCACCAGTTCAGCCAGGAATATCCCCCAAATGAGCCAGAGCAGTCCATCAAGAACCAGGGTGATCGTTGCTTCAAACACGTTGCTCTCAACCAGGAGGAAGATGATCAGGAAGCCAAATGACAGCAAGAGCATCGGCAGTTCGCTGATCCGCTCGAATCGATGCAAGAGGGTGGCACGTTGTTCCGATGACATTGTCACCTCCTTGGTAATCAATGATGGAGATACTGTAACGATAAACAACTTGGCTCATGTTCAGAAGTGGTGCAGCCGGTCAATCATTGGGTTTTACTACGACGCAAGGGCACGTATGAGTGTACTCTACTGCACCGAGTTTGAACATGAGCCAACAACTTTTGGCTTTCAGGCAAGGATGTTGTCTCCTCCAGGCACTCGTTTGTCATTCGAACCGCATCGCATGAGGTGTGTCTCCTGTCTGGATGAACGACGTGCGGATGGCTTTGTCATGCTGTCGCTTGCATCGAATGCAGTGGAGGCGAGTTGTATATAGTTGTGATCTGAAGGTATGTTACCCGTGCTGATATGTTGCTGCGGGCACCATCGGCCATACCGCAAATACGGTTTGTCGTTGGGAGAGTATAATACCTGCGAACCGCTATCGTATCGAAGGGACAATGACTATGCAGACAGTGAAAGAACGTAGCGCAATCCCCGATCAGTACAAGTGGGATCCATACAGCATTTTTCCGTCACAGGAGGCGTGGGAAGCGGCAATCACCGAGACCGATGCCATGATCGCCAGTGCTGCTCAGTTTCGCGGTCGCCTGCAGGAAGGGCCGCAGGTGATTGGCGAGTTTCTGGCGCTGAGTGAGGACATCCTGCGTAATGTTGGTCAGATTACGGTGTTCGCTACCATGTTCTATACCGTTGACACCAATGACCGCGAAGCAAGTGCGATGCGTGATCGGGCAATTGGTTTGCAGGCACGCGCCAGTGCAGCCCTGGCATTTGGTGAACCGGAGTTGCTGGCCATCGGTGGTGATCAGTTGCTGGCGTGGGCCGAGCGTGATGAGCATCTGAACACCTACTACCACTATTTCGAGCGTCTGATTGCGCGGGCAGCTCATATTCGTTCAGCCGAGGTGGAAGAGTTGCTGGGACAGGTGCGTGATCCCTTCGCTGCCGCCAGTGCCGTACACGGCGTATTGGCCAATGCCGAGCTGCGTTTCCCACCGGCATACGATAGCAATGGGGAAGCCCACGAAATCACTCAGGGTACGATCAACGCATTAATTACGCATCCAGATCGTACACTCCGCAAGAATGCCTGGGAAGGCTATGCCGATGCCCACATTGCGGTTGAAAATACGATGGCCCAGTGTCTGGCTGCCGGGGTGAAGCAGAATGTTTTCATTGCCCGTGCTCGTCGTTACGCTTCGGCTCTGGAAGCTGCCTTGAAACCGAATTTTATTCCGCTCGAAGTCTTCCATAACCTGATTGCGACCTTCGAGCGTCATTTGCCGATCTGGCACCGCTACTGGCGAGTCCGACGGGCAGCGCTGGGGGTTGATGAGTTACACGTCTACGATACCAAAGCTCCCCTGGCGACACCGCTGGTTGTGCCCTACGAGCAGGCCGTCGATTGGATCTGCGAGGGTATGGCGCCACTGGGGCAGGAATACGTCCAGATTATGCGGCGTGGTCTGCGTGAACA
>BPGU01000025.1 GCA_026003195.1 Armatimonadota bacterium | reverse complement strand
GCGGCACGGGTACGCGCTGCGACTCGCGCCTGCCGATGCGCACGGTGGATGCGGAAGCCACGCTTCCCCCACTCCACACGTTGCGCCACGGGCAACCACACCTGTGTTGGTGTGTGATACCGTATTCGTCGCTCCCCTTCCCTCCCTGCTGTGCACTCCGTGCCTCTGTGGTGCACCACACCCCACCGTGGAAGTGTTCGCCAACTGTCTCCCCCTCCCCCGCCGCTGTGCTATGCATGACCCACATGTCACCCAGCAGCCAGTATGACACCGCAGAACACCTCGTGCTGAACACGGCACATCGTTCGTCAGGCACACCAGGAGGTCATGTGTTCCGCAGCGTCCTGCTCCCCGCCAGCAGACCAGCCCTGCGGTCGTGCGGGCTGACGCCCTCCCTCACGACCTGTAAGCCCCGCTGGGGCTATTCATACGTGCGCCTGGCACCACTCCCTGCCATCAGGCCAGCCCCGAAGGGGCTGCCACGAATTGAGGCAGGGTTTTAACCCGCCGACTCGCCGGCTCTCACCCTGGCCCCGTTCCCGCACGCGGGCTATGCAGTATCCGAGTTATGGGTAATCCATAGCGCCGCTATGCGCTCCGTGCCTCTGTAGTACCATACCAGTCGCAGAGGGCGCGTTTTGGAATTATCCGCCACTACGCACTTTGTCCGATTTGCGGATTGCGTTCTCCCTGCTACAATGACAATGGTACTGATACGTCATTGATACACAGGATTGATTGCCGTGATGCTTGATTTTGCTATCGATCTCGCCTACCGGGCCGGCACGCTGATCCGGGCCGGCGCCGAGCGTGATGTCAGTTACGAATTGAAACAGTACGCCGATGTGGTGACCGAAGTAGATCGGGCCAGTGAAGCGTTGATCGTCGGCGCGATCCGTGCTCGCTATCCCGATCACGCGATTATCGCCGAGGAGGGGAGTGGGGTAAGTATGTCATCGCCCTACACCTGGCTGATCGATCCACTCGATGGTACGCTCAATTTTCTCCACGGGCTGCCGATCTTCTGTGTCTCGATTGCCCTGCTCGCCTATAACGAACCGTTGCTGGGTGTCGTCTACGATCCAATGCGCAACGAGCTGTTCTACGCCGAGCGTGGTCGGGGTGCGTTTCTCAACGGGCGACGGCTGCGGGTTTCGCAGACATCCACGCTGGCCCGTAGTTTGTTGAGTAGTGGATTACCCTACGACCGGTTTGAGCAGCCCGACAATAATCTGGCCGAGTTAACCCATCTGGCGATGCTGGTACAGGATATTCGGCGGCCCGGCTCAGCGGCCCTCGATCTCTGCGCTGTCGCCGCCGGTCGTACCGATGGACACTGGGAGCTTGGGTTGAAGCCATGGGATGTCGGAGCGGGCGGGTTGATCGCCCTCGAAGCGGGGGCCACCGTCACCGACTGGCAGGGTGAGCCGTGGCGACCGCTCGGAGGTGATCGGCTGGTCGCAACCAATGGCCTCATCCATACCGAGCTGCTGGCAGCCCTGGCCGAGGTTCGGCGTCAGCGTTCGCTAAAATTGTCATAGTTGGGTTTGTATGGCGTACTATCAACGAGAACTGGCGCCCAATGTACCGCCGCTAAGCGCTCGCCGACCGCTCATCAACGAGTATTTTCTCTCGGCCTATACGATGAGCATTTATACCGGCTGTGAATTGGGCTGTCCCTATTGCGATAGCTGGGTGTACAACGAACGCCCGCTCAACGAGACGATTGCGATTCCGGTTGATCTGCCGCAACGCCTGGCAGCGGCCTTGCCGAAGATTGATCGCGGTGATCTGATTGCGATCAGCGCCTTGAGCGACCCCTATCAACCGGCTGAGCAGACCTACCGGATTACCCGCCAGGTCTTGCAGCTTTTTGCCGAACACGGTCAGCCATGTCTGATTATGACCAAGAGTCCACTCGTGCTGGAAGATCGCTCGCTATTACAAAAGATGAACGAGCGTAGTCTGGCGGTGGTGGTAACGACGTTGTTGACCCTGGATCAGCATCTGGCAACCCGCCTGGAAGGACGGGCGCCATCACCGCAACTCCGCCTGGAGATGCTTGCCGAGCTGAAACGGGCGGGTATTCCGGTTGGCGTGGCCTTGTTGCCGGTGATGCCCTATGTGAACGACAGCAACCTCAATCTGCGACGGGTACTGCACGCCTGTGCTGAGGTTGGGGTTGATTTTGTGGTGTGGGACTACCTCCATATCCCAAATGAACGGCATCGTCATCGGATCAACGTGCTGCTCAGTCAGTTAGGCTCGTACCCACCACGCTACTATCGTGATGTCTATCGCGATCAGGCCACCGTCAATCCGATCTATCGTCATGATCGTGATCGCGAGTTGTTGCAACGGTGCGATGAGCTAGGGCTGGCACCGCGCGCACCGCACCAGCTCTACGCCGGCAAGCTCTCGCCCCGTAACGAAGCGGCGTTGCTGCTGCGGCATGCAGCGTTTCGTGATCGATTGCAGGGGCGGGAACGACTGGCTCATCTGCACCGTGAACTGGCTGATGCCATCTTCCAGGGTCGCTTTCGGGCTGCCGATCTGCGCCAGAGTCCACTCTACCCGACAGTTGGGCCGTTACTTGGACTCCCAACCACCACCTGATCGACCTGTTGACGCAGCCGTTCGTGCAATTGCCGGCGTAGCTCACGGAGACGCTCCTTATAACTCGTCGTTGTGATGGGGTCTGTCCACATCACCAGAGCGTCTTCGTGATTGTCAACATAGTAGTTTGCCCGTTGACCTACCGGACGAAAGCCGTATTTGAGGTAGAGGCGCTGGGCCGTCAGGTTACTGACCCGCACCTCAAGCGAGAGGTACTGAGCATTCAGTTCGTAAGCACCATCGATAAGCGCATTGAGGATCAGCTCTCCAACTCCACGCCGGCGATGGGCCGGTGCGACCGCAATCGTTGTAATGTGCCCACTGGTTTCGTTCAGCCAGATACCGCCATAGCCAACGATTGGTGCAGTACTGGTAGCTGCGGGGGCAACCAGGCCAATGCGTTGCAACAGCCGTAGCAGGAGAGGGTAATCGGTTGCAGGGGGGGCACCATCGGGGAGCTGCGTGTCGGCGCGAGCTACGACATACCGGCACGACTGACGGTTGCGAATCTCGCGGCGATAGGTCAGGGCTGACCACGGCGCCATCTGGCTTTGCCGCTCGATCTCCTGCACGGCAGGAATATCTTCTTCACGCATTGGCTCGATGAAGTAGTACACACGCCTTGCCCCATTGCGTGAATGGTGCATCGGTATTGACAGTAGTCAGCCGATGCACGTTTCGTTCCAACAGATGAAAGATCCCGTCTACCCAACCGCTACGGTGTGAGTGGACGGGCCGATTCGACGAAGAAGATACTCTGGTAAGCGCCATCGCGCCCGAAACCACCGCCGGTCTGGAACGTGCCGGTTACTTCAACCAGCCCCCAGACAAAGCTGTTATTGGGGCCAACATTCAAAGCCGCTGATTGATCGGGTGGAAATTGCTCAACCCAAATGGCTCCACCGACCGGTTGCGGACTGGAACCGTCTTCTTCGGTCGAAATACCTTCCGCCAGCACGTAAATGACCGAATTCCAGAAGTAGTATGCCTGTGTTGTTACCCGCTGACCCTGATACTGATCAGGATTGCGGAGCAGCTCGAAGAACGACACCTTATCCGGCCCTAGTGGTCGATCAGTAAGGCGCTGCTCAACCCGCCGAATCCGCTCAATCGGTTCGGCACTGCTGACCGTCAACAGATAGCGGTAGGCACCACCCGGACCATAGTTACCGTTCGCCTCAAATCGACCACGCACGCGCACGAAGCCATACACCGAATCGCCCGGACGATGAAGGTGCTCGGTGACCTCAGCCGGAAACCCTTCGAGCCAGATGGGTTCGCCGATAGGTTGAGCATCCAGTCCATTGTCCAGCGTGCTCACGCCGACTGCCAGTACCGACAGCGAAGGATTGCCGGGTCGCCAGACATAGGCTCCATCAACCGTCACTTCCCGACCGGCGTAATCGGCTGGAGCGGTAGTCAATTGCTGAACGTACAAGGGATTTGTTAGTGAAACGCCACGGTTGGTACACGTGGCTAATATAAGCATACAGAGTGTTAATACCACCAGGAGCGTCGTGGCTCGCCATGATGAACGAAGCATGTGTATTTCCTCACCTTGTGACAGGTTAAACGTTGTGCATCCAGGGCATACCCGTCTACTACCATGCCTGATCCCGATTATAGCAGATGGTAGAAGGGTGTTCAACTGATGCTTCTGCTTCTCATATCAAATCTGGTTTATACGGAAGCCATGACAGGCTATCCAACGCCACTCTGACGCTACGCCTATACGCTGCAACACTGTGCCCAGGCACTGGTATTCCCAGGGAGCGCGCGCCTCCGGCTCAACCCCTATGCATTACCCATAACTCGAATACTGGGAGCGGGTCGGGGGAGTGATGACGAGCGTGCTCCCCAGCCGGGAGCTGGGAGCGTGCGCCTCCGGCGCGCATAGTGCCGGTACCATTGCTGGAGGGAGGAGCCACGAGCAAGCTCCCGCCCCTGGCGGCATTCACGGACGGCCAGGGCAGATGATCGAACACAATGTCTACCCTATATGGATGCTGTTGTGGGCGACTGGCCCGGTGGCAGCGCACAGCTCTAGCTGTGCCAGCACGTGCCGGATGGATTGCCGTACCCGCTCGTTATGCACGTGACGCGCGGTTTGGAGTGCGGCAGCCATGCTGCCGCGCCAGCCGTGCTTACGATCCGGCGCGTGGTACATCGTTACCCATCCTGGTCATGGGGATGCAGGATGTGCTCGTTTCGATCATCGAGTCGGTCAGGCATGAATACGCTACCTACGCGTAGACGTTTGGTGGAGCCGCCACGGGGAGCACTTGCAGCCCGGCCTAACGCAGCGCGACATGTGGGTAAGGCATAGCGGAGGTTGAGGTGGGGATGCATCGCACCCTGAATGCGGACACACTGAACCAACACTTGCCCATTGCGCTGACCATCGAGCAGTTGGCAGGTGGCACACCCGGCAGCAATGCAACACAGGGATGCCTCTTGAACGCGGGCATCGTTGGGAAAGAGGTTGGATCACTCACCTGAGTGGATACCGTTCGCGCTTGAAGGTAAACCGTCCTACCCACCGCACATTGCACCGGACGGGCAGCGTATAAGACACTCCAACCTGCCGCTTAACCCTTACCGCAACCCCATCGCACGCAGATGCTGATCTAGCCAGACGGCTTCGTCTGGGGCGAGAGGTGGCGGTGGCGGGTCGGCGCGGTAATCGATCAGCCGTTCGTAATGGGCACGACGGTAGACCTGACGCAAGACCGCGCCGAGGTCAAGCGCAACATCGGGGTCAGGGTAGCTGAGGGGCACCGGCAACACCGGCAGCGGATCGCTGAGAGCAATCGGCCAGACATCGACCAGTGGCCGGCGATAGGCTCGGCTGAGGAAGACGCAGTAGGCGGTTGGTGGCAGGGGCCGGGCCAGTTGCGGGCGGATGCCGCCGCGCAAGAGGTCAATTTCGAGCAGGTGAACGCTGCTGGCGAAGAGTTCCTGCCGCTTCTTTTCGTAGGCATCGGCGCCATCAAGGCCGGGGCGTTTGTTGGCGGGTGAGAGCAGCTCAATGGCGGTGATCAGGGTCTGCTGAACAACGGCACGAATTTCAATCCGGGCATACCGGGTGGGCACCGTCATCTGCACCGGCAGGGTGAGCGGGGCGGGGGTGATGGTTGCTGTAGCGGTACCGGTGTCGGCAGGGTCATCGCGTAGCACGCCAATATCGGGCACAAATGCCTGTCGGGTGGGGGCAATCTCGATACTCTCCAACGCAATGTAGGGCGTGATGAGCGCAATATAGGTTGGCCCAAGCTGCTCCTGGATAGCATCGCACATCGCGCTAATCAGCCGTGCATGCACATCCGGCCACAGCGCCGGCTGTTCGAGGTATGGGTCCATGCCGGGAAACGGTAGCTCCATCACTGCCTCCGGGTACGACTCGCTTTTCTGCGCTATCAGGACCTCTTCTTTCGAGTAGAAATACTCAGTTGGTATAACACCCCTTCGCCGTTCCGTCCTGCAAATACACTGTCGCACGGTGTCACCTTCACCATGCCTGCCGGCTTGAGTATTTCAGATGGTATCAAGGAGTGATTACCTCAATATTGTACGCTCTCTCTCCAGGCCAATATTATCGTACACGAGATTATAATGTCCTAAACGGCGGAGTTATACTGTCAGCTTCAACACTATTACGACGCTATCGTTATCAGTTACCGCAACCCCATCGCACGCAGATGCTGATCTAGCCAGACGGCTTCGTCTGGGGCGAGGGGTGGCGGTGGCGGGTCGGCGCGGTAATCGATCAGCCGTTCGTAATGGGCACGACGGTAGACCTGACGCAAGACCGCGCCGAGGTCAAGGGCGACATCGGGGTCAGGGTAGCTGAGGGGCACCGGCAACACCGGCAGTGGGTCGCTGAGGGCAATCGGCCAGACATCGACCAGTGGCCGGCGATAGGCTCGGCTGAGAAAGACGCAGTAGGCGGTTGGTGGCAGGGGCCGGGCCAGTTGCGGGCGAACCCCGCCACGCAAGAGGTCAATTTCGAGCAGGTGAACGCTGCTGGCGAAGAGTTCCTGCCGCTTCTTTTCGTAGGCATCGGCGCCATCAAGGCCGGGGCGTTTGTTGGCGGGTGAGAGCAGCTCAATGGCGGTGATCAGGGTCTGCTGAACAACAGCGCGGATTTCAATCCGGGCATACCGGGTGGGCACCGTCATCTGCACCGGCAGCGTGAGCGGGGCGGGGGTGATGGTTGCTGTAGCGGTACCGGTGTCGGCAGGGTCATCGCGTAGCACGCCAATATCGGGCACAAACGCCTGTCGGGTGGGGGCAATCTCGATACTCTCCAACGCAATGTAGGGCGTGATGAGCGCAATATAGGCTGGCCCAAGCTGCTCCTGGATGGCATCGCGCATTGCTGCAATCAGCGCTGTATGCACATCCGGCCACAACGCCGGCTGTTCGAGGTATGGGTCCATGCCGGGAAACGGTAGCTCCATCACTGCCTCCGGGTGTTGCTGTTTGTTGCATGATACCATGCGATAGATGAAGGTTCAGGTGGCCGATGATGCCCCGTATGACAACCTGGAAGCTCTGTAAAGACTTTGTTCAGGGGCGGACAAATACCAATCACTGTTTTACAAGAGCCTGATGCTGCGTGCAGCAATCCTA
>BPGU01000024.1 GCA_026003195.1 Armatimonadota bacterium | reverse complement strand
GGCGCCGCCAATATCAACGAAGACACCGAAATCGCACACCGAAGAAACGACACCGTCGCGTACATCACCTTCACGCAGTGATGTAAGCAACTCATCCTTCTTCGACTCCCGCGTTTCGACCAGAGCCTGGCGTTCCGACAGGATGAGCCGGTTGCGGTTGCGGTTAATCTCGATCACCTTCAGCGGTAACTCTACGTTCACCAGCCGTGCCATCTCGGATTGTTTTTGCGTCTCCGAGACACGACTAATGCTCGACACCTGGGATGCCGGTACGAAGCCGCGCACACCGTCGAGATCGACGAGAAGACCGCCTTTATTGTAGTTTTTCACGCGGGCATAGATAATATCGCCGCGCTCATAACACTCTTGCAATGCACGCCAGCTCTTTTCCTGACGGGCTTTGTCAATCGAGAGAATTGCCCGACCTTCCTTATCTTCCGATTGCACCACAAAGACCAGGATCGTGTCGCCTACTTTAAGTGCGGCTCGATCCTCATCGCTAAGGGTCTGCATCTCTCGACTTGGGATGACGCCTTCGGCTTTGGCACCGATGTCAACCAGAATCTCATCGCGATCAATTTGCATGATACGTCCGTCGACCGTGTCGCCGTGCTTGAGATTGCGATAGGCGTGGGTCGGATCGCGCAGAATCTGTTCCATCAGGGCCTGATCGCCACGGTCGAGCAGGTCGTTTAGATCGGGTTGGCGAATGTCTTCATTTGTGTTGTTGCCAGCATGATTAAGCTCTTCCATGAAAAATCCCTGCGCAGAAGCGGCGGCGCGCCATTCGACGGGGCTTGGTCGGAGTGATACGTAAAAATATTATACGTCGGGCTGTTGTAAAACGCAAGGATGCGATCACGATTCTGCGTTTCGTTGCCCGGCGAGTTCAGTGACGGTCAGGGCGTATCCACGACCGATGGTCGTTGGTTGAAAGGTGCTTAGCGGGAGCAGGCCGAGGCGGCGCAAGTGGAAATAGGCTTCATCATTACAGGTAATCATTCCCGGTGAAGTCTGGTGGATTAGCAGGCTTACCTGTTCCAGTGGTTCGCCACTGAAATGGAGACCGAGAACGGGTACCACTCCGATCCGGACCAGGCCACTGCTCAGGGTGAGTGGCGGTAGTGATAAACCAACAGCCTGGGCGGCCTGGGTGATAACCGAGATGAACGAGATCGCCTGTTTCATAGGGTCGGTATTGGCGTGTAAGACCCCAAAGATCAGGAAGAGATGATCGTGACGCCACTCGATAAGCGCCTGATGTGCCGCAATCTGTTCACGAATCAGCGCGAAGCGAGCCTGAGCTTCAGCGAGGGGATCGGTGATGTTGAGACGCCCAATTGCCAGTACTGTGACAGGGGTTATCATACCGGAAACTGGTGGATGCAGGGTAAGTGGATCGATCTGGCGTAATGCCGGTTGGGTGAGCTGAAGCCGTTGCAGGTGCTGTTCGGTACGCCATTGTTGCAAGAGACGATTCAACGTATGACACAATTCACCCCATACGCCGGTGCCTACTTCCAGTTTCGTTTCAATTGGATTGTGGCGCAGGTGGGTGATGAGTGTACGGGTAGTCTTGACAAAGCGATACCGTTCCCAGATCAGTATGGCGATACAGATCACCATCGCCAGGATGGTGATTGTCGGTGTGACGAAGATGCCTGCGAGCGCAATAATGCAAGTTCCGATGACGATAGTTGACGAATCTATCCAACGCATAGGTACGCCTTGCCGATTGCCATCATTCTGACCGGCATGTGCAGCGTACCATATGCGTTGGGGTATGCTAAATGAGCGTAGATTACAGATTGGCGAACATGGTTCTACAGTGTGTACCGTACCAGTTCGTCGTCATGGCGTTGCAGCAAACCATCGACAACCATCATTTCAAGGTGTGCGATGGTTTCAGCGATGGCAAAGCGAGCTTCGTGTGGGGTGAAGCGTTCAACATCAAATACCCGTTGCGCCACAGCGAAGGCGGTGTCGGCTCCAGAGCGCACTGCGGCGAGCATAGCGGCTAATCGTTCGTGGTGATGCGCCTGTAATTCGCTAATGCGCGTTGTCCACTCTGTGATCGGTTTGCCATGACCGGGAAGGGCCAGATCGACGTTCAGCGTTGCCAGTTCAGCCAGTGAGGCCAGATATTGCCGTAACGGATCGGGTTCGCTTTCCGGCCAGACGCCAATATGAGGCGTGATTTTGAGTAGCACCTGATCGCCAACCAGAGCCAGCCGTTCATCGGCTGCGTAGAAGATTAACTGCCCATCACTGTGGCCAGGGGCATGGATAGCGACAAAAGAACGTCCCCCCATTGTTACCTGGCTACCGGGTGGCAGGGGTGTCAGTGGTGGGTGCGGTCGGGTCGCAGCCCGCAATCCGGCAATGGCTCCGACGACCTTATCGACCAGATCGGCAGGCATACCATGACGGAGAAAATGGCGTAAACTGGGGTCGTCGTGATCGGCTCGCTGTACCCAGACTTCCTGGGCCAGTTCGATTTCCCGTGGGGCCAGCAGTACCCGGGCACCGGAATGATGGTGGAGCCAGCCGGCCATTCCAAAGTGATCGGGGTGGAAATGGGTCAAGACAATCGTATGAATTTGTGCCGGGTTGAGGTTGAGCGCAGTCCATGCTTCTTGCCAGGCGGCTTCGACAGCGGGCGTGTGTAAGCCAGTGTCAACGACTGTCCATCCCTGTGGATCGCGGAGCAGATATACATTAACATGGTTGAGGGCAAAAGGGAGTGGCAGACGTAACTGGTACACGTCAGGTAAAATTGCAGTGAGCATACATAATCCTGCTGAATGACGCGGTGCGTTGGCGGTATCCTGCTTGCATTATAATACGACAAGAACTAGACAAGGCGATGTTTGACGTATGGATAATTTTGAACCTTCAGTAACCAGGCAGTCATCGGCCTGGCACTTGCCACTCGTTGTTGGTGGTATTGTGTTACTGGCCGGGATTCTGGCCTTTGTTTTGACTGGAAATAGTATTTCAACGCCAGCGGCTGTTCCAACCAGTGCCCCAACGGTTGAGACGGCGCCTGGGCATGGCGATCCGGCCAATAGTCCACCGGCTCCAACAATTTCGGTTGCTGAGGCGTACCAGCGGTGGCAGGCCGGTCAGGTTATTTTTGTTGATATGCGGGCCGGTGAGGCATATCAGGCCGGTCATTTGCCCGGCGCATTGAGTCTGGCTACGCCTGATCTCAATCAGCGGCTGGCTGCATTGACGCCGGGTGGGATCATTGTGACCTATGGCGATGCCAGCCGACCAACAGCCGGTCAGCGGGGAGCGCAAATCTTTCGCGATCTGGGTTACGGGCCGGTAGCAGCGCTCGATGGTGGGATTGAAGCGTGGCAGGCAGCTAACTTGCCGATGGAGCGACCATGATCGATTTACACATTCATACAAATGCAACGCCTCATCACGCAACCTGGACACCGGTAGCATTGGCGGTCGCAGCAGCCGCGCAGGGATTGACCGTGATTGCGGTGACTGACCATAACACGACGGCCAATGTCATCACTACGGCAATGGCCGGCATGCATTACGGGGTTCAGGTGGTGAGCGGAGTTGAAATTGATAGTGCCTTTAATGGTAAATTGTGGCATACGCTTGTCTACGCGGTTGATCCAGAAGCACCGTTACTACTCGATCTGTGTGCCGAGGTGGTTCATCGTAATGCTGCCGATGCAGCGCAGTTGTTGCGTGATCTGGCGGCTGCCGGTTTTGTCATGCCTGGTCTGAGTGATCGTGATCGACCACCAACTGTCGCCGATGTGGCATTAGTGCTGGCCCGCCACAATCAATTACCGGGCCGGGTGGCCGGTGAAGGCGATGAAGAGGCCGGTATGCGTTTTATCCTTACCCATTTCGCTGCTGCCTACCGACCACTCAGCGTCCAAGAGGTGATCGGGGTAGCTCATGATCTGGGAGGACTGGCAGTACTGGCGCATCCCGGACGGGAAAAAGGCATCTATGCGATACCGGCGACTGACGAGGATATTGCAGCTATGGCCGCGGTTGGTCTGGATGGGATCGAAGTTTTCTATCCAACGCACGACGCAGCCACCCGTGAGCGCCTGCTGGCTGCGGCGGCGCGTCACGGCTTGCTGGTGTCTGGGGGGAGTGACTCGCATCATCCCCATCAGGCGCTGGCTAGCTGGCCGCGAACTGATGTAACGATCATCGACTATCTCAGCAGGTAACCATGAAACACCATCGTAAAGACACAATGGATTGGCGAGAAGCTCTGTCTCGCCTTCCAGCGCATCATCAAGCCGAAGTTGTTGATCTCGTTGCGGCGTATGGAGCGCCTCGCTACTGCCATGTATACCTCGATGACGGCAGATTCGATCCGTTGCGCAAAACAGATCGGGTTGGCGAAGTTGGGATGGTCATTCGTCGTCCTGATGGTAATCTGATTGTGGCGCGTAAAACCTACTACCCACCCAACGTGTTTCGATTGCTAACCGGTGGGATTGGGCCGGATGAGAGTATCAGCGCAGCGCTGGCCCGTGAGGTTGCAGAGGAGACGAGTCTCACGGTGCGTATCAATCGATTTCTGAATATTATTACCTATCAAAGTAATGTTGAGATACCGTACTATTTTGTCAGCTATGTCTTCTTACTCGATGAGCTGGCTGGTACGTTGCAGGCGAGTGATCCCAATGAGCAGGTTGACGAGTTCCGGACAATACCGCCTGCGGAGTTGGTGATTCTGGCACAGCAGTTGCGACAGCTTTCTGATACGTCCGATCCGGCGATCAGGGGGAAGTGGGCAAGCTGGGGTCGGTTTCGGGCGGTGATGCACGAAGAGTGTGCAGTCTGGATGAATAATGGGATGATTGGGTAATCGCCTGGTGTGCAGCAGGTCTGGCTGTAGGCCAGAGAGTCACGTTACCGGGCCGAGCAGAAGTCTGGTTGGTGGCATGCTTTTGGGTAGACCGCAGTCGATATGAGGGTGATCTTGATGGTGGTACAGGGTGTCGTAATACTGCTGCCTATTGATGAAGAGATAAGCTCTGCTTTGTGATGTACCATCAAATCTTGATGGAGACTGCACACCATTGTCGAGATGCCATTCGTTCATTCACGCCACGTTGTCCTGCTGCATTGTCAGTGCGGCACAGGTGCCAAATCTACGTGGAGAGAGCCGGAAGCCCGCGTTTAGGTCCTCCCGGCACCAGGGTCACGTACCGGCACGGGAAAACCGCTGCGCCCCTCGTTTGAACGTGAGCACGGCTGGCGCGGCAGCATGGCTGCCGCACGCCATACGCGGGCAATCCGGGCTGGAAGCAGTATCCCTGTCGGTGTGCAGGATGGGAACGAGATACGGCTCGTTGTTCGTGCTCTGACCATTCGGGGCACCGCTCCACCACGCGCCGGGTCGTGAGCACGGCTGGCGCGGCAGCATGGCTGCCGCACTCCATACGCGGGCAATCCGGGCTGGAAGCAGTATCCCTGTCGGTGTGCAGGATGGGAACGAGATACGGCTCGTTGTTCGTGCTCTGACCATTCGGGGCACCGCTCCACCACGCGCCGGGTCGTGTGTACGGCTGGCGCGGCAGCATGGCTGCCGCACGCCATACCGTGTGCCACGCGCATGATGAGCGGGTACGGCAATCCATCCAGCACGTGCTGGTACGACTGGAGCGGCGCACTGCCACCGGGCCAGTCGCTCACAACAGCACCGATGGCGATCAGACCCGCTGATACGAACGTGGTTGACCCCAGGTGTGGGTAATGCATAGGTGACCAGGATGGGGAACGGCGTACCACGCGCCGGGTCGTGTGTACGGCTGGCGCGGCAGCATGGCTGCCGCACTCCATACGCGGGCAATCCGGGCTGGAAGCAGTATCCCTGTCGGTGTGCGGGATGGGAACGAGATACGGCTCGTTGTTCGTGCTCTGACCATCCGGGGCACCGCTCCACCACGCGCCGGGTCGTGAGCATGGCTGGCGCGGCAGCATGGCTGCCGCACGCCATACGCGGGCAATCCGGGCTGGAAGCAGTATCCCTGTCGGTGTGCAGGATGGGAACGAGATACGGCTCGTTGTTCGTGCTCTGACCATTCGGGGCACCGCTCCACCACGCGCCGGGTCGTGAGCATGGCTGGCGCGGCAGCATGGCTGCCGCACTCCATACGCGGGCAATCCGGGCTGGAAGCAGTATCCCTGTCGGTGTGCAGGATGGGAACGAGATACGGCTCGTTGTTCGTGCTCTGACCATTCGGGGCACCGCTCCACCACGCGCCGGGTCGTGTGTACGGCTGGCGCGGCAGCATGGCTGCCGCACGCCATACGCGGGCAATCCGGGCTGGAAGCAGTATCCCTGTCGGTGTGCAGGATGGGAACGAGATACGGCTCGTTGTTCGTGCTCTGACCATCCGGGGCACCGCTCCACCACGCGCCGGGTCGTGAGCATGGCTGGCGCGGCAGCCATGCTGCCGCACGCCAAACCGTGCGCCACGCGCATCACGCGCATGATGAGCGGGTACGGCAATCCATCCAGCACGTGCTGGTACGACTGGAGCGGCGCACTGCCACCGGGCCAGTCGCCCACAACCGCACCGATGGCGATCAGACCCGCTGATACGAACGTGGTTGACCCCAGGTTTGGGTAATGCATAGGTGACCAGGATGGGGAACGGCGTACCACGCGCCGGGTCGTGTGTACGGCTGGCGCGGCAGCATGGCTGCCGCACGCCATACGCGGGCAATCCGGGCTGGAAGCAGTATCCCTGTCGGTGTGCAGGATGGGAACGAGATACGGCTCGTTGTTCGTGCTCTGACCATTCGGGGCACCGCTCCACCACGCGCCGGGTCGTGTGTACGGCTGGCGCGGCAGCATGGCTGCCGCACGCCATACGCGGGCAATCCGGGCTGGAAGCAGTATCCCTGTCGGTGTGCAGGATGGGAACGAGATACGGCTCGTTGTTCGTGCTCTGACCATTCGGGGCACCGCTCCACCACGCGCCGGGTCGTGTGTACGGCTGGCGCGGCAGTATGGCTGCCGCACTCCATACGAGGGCAATCCGGGCTGGAAGCAGTATCCCTGTCGGTGTGCAGGATGGGAACGAGATACGGCTCGTTGTTCGTGCTCTGACCATCTGGGGCACCGCTCCACCACGCGCCGGGTCGTGAGCATGGCTGGCGCGGCAGCATGGCTGCCGCACTCCATACGCGGGCAATCCGGGCTGGAAGCAGTATCCCTGTCGGTGTGCGGGATGGGAACGAGATACGGCTCGTTGTTCGTGCTCTGACCATCCGGGGCACCGCTCCACCACGCGCCGGGTCGTGAGCATGGCTGGCGCGGCAGCATGGCTGCCGCACGCCACACCGTGCGCCACGCGCATGACGAGCGGGTACGGCAATCCATCCAGCACGTGCCGGCACGACTGGAGCGGCGCACTGCCACTGGGACAGTCGCCCACAACAGCACCGATGGCGATCAGACCCGCTGATATGCACGTGGTTGA
>BPGU01000023.1 GCA_026003195.1 Armatimonadota bacterium | reverse complement strand
TCAGCGCAGTTCGCTCCATCAGCATGCGTTGCCAAAGCGCTCGAGAACATTGGCGAAGCGGCGCGCAAGGTTTCGGACGAAACCAGGGCGGCCCATCCAGAGATCCCATGGAACCAGATTGTCGCGCTGCGCCACCGCATCGCGCACGACTATTTCCGTCTCGATCTGGTGCGAATCTGGAAGATCGTGCAGGAAGATGTGCCTGCTCTGATTAATCAGATCGAGCCGTTAGTGCCTCCGGAGGAGGCATAATGCCACCATTGTCCACACAGACAAGCAGGAATCGGTCGAATGCCATTCAAACCTATACAGACTGGATCAGCGCCTGATCCTGCTCGCCTGGCTCAACAGACTCTTTGGCTACGAGAGCAACAAAGACCTGCTTGACGATTGCAAACATGTGGCCGCTGGCGTCATAGCCAGCGACCACAGGCACCTGTACCGGCATCCGCGGGTACGCGGTTGCAAACCTTATTCTGTTTTCCTCATTGATGCCCATCAAGCCGGTGAGACACCTGGGCAACCTGGCATCCTGGTATCCTGGTAGAACAACGGCATTTCTGAATCGCCACCTGACTCACTCCCGTGTCACCAGTGGGAGCATCACCTGATACACCGTCACACTGCTGTCAACCCGAAACTGGAGACTGACGACCTCAGACGCATTGCCATTACTGTCGAACGCCTGATACCGCAGATGGTAGTCGCCATCAGCCAATGCCCCTATCTCGATAAACGGTTCGGTGGTTGTTACCCATGTCTCGCCATCCCAGGAATAGCGCAGCAGTGTGCTCCCACCACCCAGGTCCGAGGCACTCAACCGCAAACCGTCGAGACGCCGGAACAACGACCCAAGTATCTCACCACGGGCCAGACCATCACGCACCAGTTGAAAATCGCTTGCCCCCGGCTCCTTCACCCGATAGCCAACCGCTGCACTCCCATCGAGTTCAAAATACTTGACGGACAGGGTGTGGAGACCGGCCGTCAGCGTGATCGTACCGGTCAGCGTTCGGAGCGGATGCAAGCCGGTATTTGCCACGACCAATCGCTCATTCACCCACAGCCATGCCCCATCATCACTGCTCAGCTCGAAGGTGTACTCTCCGCTTACCGGTGCCACGAACGTGCGTGTCTGTTCAATCAGGAAGTGATTGTTGCGCTCAGGTACCGGCCCTCCGTCTCCCCACTCGCGCAGTTCACCATACCAGACAAAACTCCCCAACAAGGCACCACGGCGAATTGAGAGCGGGTTCTGGGTGCGGGCCAGCAGGCGTTCAGGTGTGTTGGCTAACTCATAGACCATTGCCAGTGGTTGGAACAACCCGGTATAGCGAGAGAGTTGCGGAGATTGACGTTCCGGCGTGATCGTAATCTGTTGTTCGGCTTGCGCAAGCGCGACATAGCTGACATACTCGTGGATCGCGCCGGCCCGCAATGTCACCACGCCCGGCGTGCGAAAACGTACGTAGCCGACAATGGTTTGCGTCTCACCGGGATCGAGACGGCCACTGATCCCCCACCGCCACGGATAGCCACCCGTCTCACCGGCACAGGTCACAGTGCGATCTTGCGGACCTAACATCACGCGGAAACGACCTGCCTCTTTCGGAAAGGTAGGATAGTCCTGGTTTGCCGCACCGAGGAAACATTCACCTTCATCGTAGACGTAGCCATCACGTTCAAACTGATCGCTACTCAGGTCGAACACACTCCCACCCTGGGGGTCTTGACCGTAGATCGGGTCAGAACCGACATTACGGACGGTAAAGCGCACTGGCAATACCTCACCGGCGGCAATCGTCGTCGCACCATATTCAACGGCAACCAGTTCCATGCGCTGGCGAGAGGAGTCAATCGGTTGCCATTGCACAGCATCAAACAGCACTGCACGCTGGCTGCTGAGCGGCTCACCGGTGAGGTCTGAGAGATAAAGACTGGCAGTACTGGCAGCAAAATTATAGGTACCAAGATCGATCCAACCGGTTTGCGTGGCCTGATTGACTACCCGTTCCACCACGCCACCGGCTGTCGTAATGCGGTACCGCGCCTGTTGACTTACATTCAGCCCAGCACAACCGGCAGGCACGTGGACTAAAACCCGGTAGACCCCAGAGGCCGGTAAGTTGGGGCGCCAGGTTGCGAAGTTTGTGCTTTCGGACTGTTTATCGGTTGCAAAGGTATAAAGTGTCGTGCCACCGTATCCGCACGCCATCTGATACCAGTTCGCGTTGCTGCGGGTAAACCCACTCTCGTGTTCTTCAACGATCAGATCGCCATTGTCGGGCTGGCTTTCACCTGCCAGCCGTGCCTGAACCCGCTGCCGAATCTGTGGCAGCAGATTGAAGAGCGCATCACCCGGACACGTGGTATGGCCCGGTGTCACCTGGCGATGACCACTGATATGGTCAATCACCGCACCGGGATTGAACGGTGCGCAGAAGCGTGAGATCGAACACCCATAGTAGAAGCTGCGCCCAAACGGATCGATCCGCTTCTGGTCAGCCTTCCAGGCCAACAGTGCCACCAGCGAGTCAACAGCCGCAGCCGTTGGTGCCGCACTGCTATACGTACCGATCAGCGAAACGCCCATTGAACCATAGTTGGCCGTATCGTGAAAACCAACGACATCATCACCTCCGGCCCGCCCTTCGTAGATAACACCATTCGGATCGATCAGGTAGTTGTAGCCAATATCGCCCCAGCCCCGTGTGTAGGTATGGAATGACCAGATCGCACGCACCCGATCAGCCCAGGTCTGACCTTCGGCCAGGGTGTTGGAGTCGGCAGTGTGATGAATCACCAGATGGCGTACCGGATAGTAGGCCGGTGGCGCCAGCGGGCTGGTTTGGCCGTGAGGATTCCCCCACGCTGTCCGGCTGACAACTGGCGGACGGGTAACTGCGGCTGGTTGGCTGGACATCGTCGCGGTTGGTGCTGCGGGGCCAAAACGACTATCCACCGTACTCACGAGGAGCGAACGGAATGTGGATGGCGCCGAAGGCACATCAACTCGCACCTGATACCAGCGCTGGTCGGCACCGACATAGACCATCTCACTCCAGTGCAGATCAGGACCATCCGCAGGTTGCCACAGCTCATCATCTTCCTGCACCTCGTACCAGTCGCTCCAGACCACACCATCGGCACTGACCCGCAAGGCCAGTCGCGGATTGAGGTTGGGGGCTGCTGACCAGCGCAGCAGCATGTGGGTAAATGGACGAGGGGCTGGCGTCGGTGGGGTGAGGAACCCGTCGACAGCCGGCAACAATGGCAGTGTATCACCCGGCGCAACTGTTTGATCGGCTACAAAAAGTTGTTCATCAGGCCGTCCATCAGCAGTTCGTTCCAACCCTGCTGATCTTGCCGACCGTGGTAACATCAGCGCCCAGAGGAGGCCGATACATATCACAAGACGAAACCAGGAAGTCATCGCACACCTCGGCGATAAGATAGCTTCTCCGTCAATCATGCTAACGATACTGCGTCGTAAAAGGCGAGAGGGCTGGGTGACGAAATGATGACAGACTGGAAGGTATCGCACGCATCAGAGACAGGCTTTACAATCGAGGTCTCGCCACCGTAACCTATGCATTACCCACATTTCATGCTGCGTCAGGCCGGGCTACAAGCGCTCCCCATGGCTCCCCGTGGCGCAGGCTTCCAGCCCGCGTGCAGGCATCCCCATTACCGCCGGCAGGTACTGGCCGTGGCCGTTGGTGCGCAGGCACAAACCTGGTGCAACAACACGTCTACACGCAGGTATCGCATTCATGCCCGACCGACTCAATGATCGGCACGAGCACATTCAGCACCCCCGTGACCAGGATAGGTAACGGTACGCCACGCGCTGGATCGTGAGCACGGCTGCTGCGGCAGCATGGCTGCCGCACTCAAAGCTGCGCGACACGCACATGATGCGCGTGTAAGGCAACCCATTCAGCACGTGCTGGTACGGCTGGAACTGCGCACTATCACCGGGCCAGTCGCTCAAACCAGCACCCATAGCGATCATACTCGCTGATACGCACGTGGTTGACACCAGGTATGGGTAATGCATAACCGGGGAGGGAGAGGGGAGGGCAGACGTTTGATCAGTAGACGGTGTGTTCGATCATCTGTCCTGGCCGTCCGTGCATGCCGCCAGGGGCGGGAGCTTGCTCTTGGCTCCTCCCTCCAGCACTGGTACCGGCACCATGCGCGCCGGAGGCGCGCGCTCCCAGCACCTGGCTGGGGAGCACGCCCGTCATCACTCCCCCGACCCGCTTCGGCACGCGGGCAATGCAGTATGCGAGTTATGGGTAATGCATAGCCACCGTAACCGGAGACTTCAACCGGTGCCTGATAGATCACATATGATCGTTTAACAGACAGGTTAGCCGTCTTAACACAACCTGTCTCTATCTACTGTAAGGCATCCGTCATCTCATAATGATTGCGATTTACGTCACTTTCTGTTACCATACATAACGATTTCACAACCAATAGCCGTGACACGGTTGCCGACATAGTTGTGTGCATCCATGATGAACGCCATTCGCTCAAGCATACAGCTCAAAATCCTGCTTCTGCTGCTCGGTCTTGCCTTACCACCGCTGATTATTGTTGGATGGCTTGGACTGAGCAGTTTGAATATTGCCCGTGAAACGGCTGTCGTGGAGGGGACAAATGCCCTCCGCCAGCAGGCGACCGCTAGCCTGCGCCAACGTGCTACTGACAAGGCCCAGTTTTACGATGCATCGCTTATCGGTGTCCAGCAACAGGTGGAAACCGTTGCCGGTTACGCCCTGCAACGCTACAACGCACCGGTGGTCGCGTTCAGCAACGAGCGGGTCTGGATAGCCCCCCGTCCCAGCGAAGACTTGCTACGAACCTACGCTGCCGAGGTCGGGTATGTGCGCCGCGTTATCCCTCTCTTGCGAGAAATCGTGGCTAATAACCCGCTGGTCAACATTGGCTATATCGCGCTGGAAACGGGAGGCATTATTGCCTTCGACAATGAAGCCGTCATAGATCAGTTGTTAACCCTCGAATCGTTCGATCCGCGAGTACGTCCGTGGTACGTCAAAGCCCGTGACGCTGGCACAACGGTGTGGACAGAGCCGTATATTGATGCCAATACCGGTTTGTTGACAACAACGTGTGCCAGTCCGCTATACGACGAGCAGAATCGGTTTATTGGCGTAGTCGCATTCGATCTATTGCTCGATACAATCCAGCAAGACCTGTTGACGGTTGATGTTGGTTCAAGCGGGTATGCCCTGCTCATCAATGCGAATGGCGATGTCGTAGTACGGCCAAACATGCAAGCGAATGGGCGCTGGGACCAGCCATACCAGACCGAAAACCTGCTTAATTCAACCAATACCGACCTCCGGGCTGTCGCCGGGCAGATGGTGGCGCGGCAATCAGGCGTGCAACTTATTCAGGAAGATGGGCAGGCCAGCTACGTGGCTTATGCCCCCATCACAACTGCCGGCTGGAGTGTGGCGCTGGTGATACCTGCCAATGAGATTGATGCACCGGCAATCGCCACTGGTCAGCGCCTCAGCGAGAGTCAGAGCCGATTGTGGAATCAGCTCGTTGCAGTCCTGTTGATGATTATCGTTACGATTGGTTTCCTTGGCCTCTTACTGTCGCTCTCGTTCACTAGTCGGATCAGCGTTCTGCGCGAGGGTGTGCAGGCGGTAGCGGGTGGCGATCTCTCGCGGCGTTTGCCTGTGGCCGGAATCGACGAGATCGGGCAACTGGTTACTGCCTTCAACCGCATGACCGAGACTCTTCAGAGCAAAATTGTCGAGCTGGAAGAAAATGCCCGTCAACTCGCCACCCTCAATGCTGTCTCCAATGAATTAAAAAGCATTCTCTCCTGGCCGATCTTGCTGGAGACTATTCCAAAAGTGGTGTGTGAGCGATTTGGCTTTGACCGGGCGGTCTTGTATCTGGTTGACGGTGATGTCTTGCGGGCCGTAAGTGCTTCATTTGGCCCCGGTAACGAAGATCAGGCACAGCAGTTTCTCGCGGTTGCCAACGCACATCCACTGCGCGTAGACGGTAGTAGCGTCGAAGCAGATGTTGTGCGGAGCCGTAAAGCCATTATTGTCGATAACCCCTGGGATCATCCGCGGGTTGACAAGATCAAACAAGCCGCATCAGCCAGTCGTTCGTATGTCCAGGCCCCTATCTTTGGTCGCAACGATGCAGTGATCGGGATTATTTCGGCAGATTACAAACTGAGTCAGCGCCCGGTGCAGGCCCGCGATGCCGCCCAACTGCTGACCTTTGCCAGCATGGTTGGCCTGACGATTGAGAATGTCCAGCTCTACAACGACCTTGAGCAACAGGTAGCGCGACGAACTGAAGAGCTGCGGGTGGCGTTGGAACGGGCACAACTTGCCGACCGACGCAAGAGCGATTTTCTGGCCAGTATCAGCCATGAGCTTCGCACACCGTTGAACGCCATCATTGGCTTTTCTACCGTGTTGCTCGATGATACCGAACAGCCGTTAACCCCGACGCAGCGCGAAGACATCCAGAGCATCAACCGTAATGGGCGCTTCCTGCTTCATCTCATCAATGAATTACTTGACCTGGCCCGCATCGAAGCCGGTCATCTCAATCTGGAAATTAGTAGTATCAACCTCTATCATATTACAACCGAGGTCTGTGATACCGTTCAGACGCTGCTCAGAAATCGACCGGTAACGTTGCGCAATACAGTCCCGGTCACATTACCTGACATCGCTGCTGATGGTGATCGACTACGACAAATTCTGTTTAATCTCCTTTCGAATGCTGTTAAGTTTACAGAACGTGGTACTATTACAGTAAGCGCACGAGTGCATGATGAAGTCAATGAAGACGGTAAAGTCAGGCGTTATGTTGCGGTCAGTGTGTCAGACACCGGCATCGGAATACCGCTAGAACGACAACACGAAATCTTCAGCGAGTTTGTTCAGATTCACGGTCGCCGGTCACGGCTCAACGGTACTGGCTTAGGATTGGCGATCACGCGCAAATTAGTGCTGGCCCAGGGGGGAAGAATTTGGGTCGATAGTACACCAGGGATTGGTTCAACATTTACATTCACGATACCGGTTGCGCAACCGGCATTGCTTGCAGCGCCGGTTAACATCGACACAACGACGCCATGAACCAGTTGCCACAAATTCTGTACATTGAAGACAACCCAGACAATCAGCGTCTGGTGCAGCGAGTACTCAGCGCCCGTGGCTATCAGGTCGTCATCGCTGAAGACGGTCCTGGTGGTCTCGCGCTTGCCCGCACGACCCATCCAGCGCTGGTGCTGGTCGATCTCGGCATCCCCGGTCTCGATGGCTACGAAACGACAACTCGCCTGCGTTCCCTGTCCCACATGCACAATGTGCCGATTATCGCCCTGACCGCAGATGCCTCACCCGGATCACGTGAACGTGCCTTGGTTGCCGGCTGTGATGGGTATCTGAGTAAGCCGATTGACGCCCGTGCGCTGCCGGCGCAGATCGCCGAATTCATCGAGGGGCGCCGCGAACGCTTGCCGGAAGTTATGGAGACGGAGCTGTTACGCTCGTACAACCAGAAGCTGGTCGAGCGATTGGAAGCGCGGGTGCGTGAACTGACACTGGCCAACGCCCAATTGCAAGACCTTGATCGGATGAAGGATCAGTTCCTGGCTACCCTCTCGCACGAACTACGCACCCCCCTCACCTCGCTCCTGGGCTATCTCGAACTCTTTGACCGCGGCATGCTGGGTCCGCTCACACCACAGCAAGAAGAAGCGGTTCGTGTCATGCGGCGCAGCAGTGAAGTGCTGGCCCGCCAGCTCAACAACCTGCTCTACTTTCAAGAGGTACGCAGTCGATCACTCAATTTTGTGCAATTACAGCCACTCGATATTCTGCGCCCACTTATCGCTGCCGCCCGCGAACGGGCAGCCCAGGCGCAGTTGCAGTTCGATGTCCTCCTTTCCGAGATGCAGCCGATTGAGGTTGATCGCTCGGCATTTGAACACCTGGTACGCAATCTCCTTGACAACGCCTTTCAGTACACCAAACCCGGTGGGAGAGTTCGCTTCATCGCCCGTGATGAACCAACCCGCCTGATCATTCGGGTCGAAGATACCGGGATCGGAATTCCTGCCGGTGAGCAAGAAAAAATCTTCCTCCCCTTCTACCAGGTCGATCACTCGCTGGCTCGTGAACATCCTGGCAGTGGGCTTGGGCTGGCGATTGTACGCCATATCGTCGAAGCGCACGGTGGTCAGATCGCGCTGCGGAGCGCCCCCGGCGAGGGAAGTGCGTTTACGGTGGCTATTCCGCGCCGACAGGTAGTAGCAAATGGGTGATTGTTCACCACGGAGACACAGAGAGCACAGAGGGTTTTTCAAGAGACTCTGTGTCCTCGGTGCCTCGGTGGTGAGTATCTACCAGGCGATGTTGAAAATCATCACAGAGATACGG
>BPGU01000022.1 GCA_026003195.1 Armatimonadota bacterium | reverse complement strand
TGCTTCTGTCAACCAGGCGGTCTCTGGATCGGCACACAGATCGGCCTGTTCCGCTTCACTCCAACCCAGCTCAATCGGATCGCCCCAAATGAGGAGGGGGGCGTGACGCGGGACGACACCGAGCGGATCGGCAAAGGCTGCTTTGAGATGCAACTGATTGTGTACCGGCAGATCAACCTCTAGCAGGTCACCAACAGCGGCCAGATGAGGTCCAGCGGCATTAACAAAACGCGCTGTTGCAATGGATTGCGTACCAGCGTGAGTAGCGATCTGGACACCGCTAATGCGGCCGCCGGTCTGCTGTACCGCTGTTACCTGTCCGCGTACTACGGTAACGCCAGCCGCACGTGCCTCTTCAAGCAGCAGTGCCCCCAACTGCTGAGCGCTCAACCAACCGCAGCGGCGAACGTGTAAGACGGCCACCGTCGCAGGTGTCAGGGCGGGAAAATGACGGCGGATCAGGTCGGGATCGAGGAGGAGGTCGACACCATCCGGCGCTTCACGCCAGTCATGACTGAGGGTAGGCTGGTAATTGGCATCAGTCCGTTCGTGAATGCGGAGTGGTCCGACACCGTGGGCGGTAGCCTGGATAGCCTGGGATCGCCACTGCGCAGCCCGTTGCGGGTCGGCAGTGGCGTAGAGGTAGCCACGACGGTTAAGCCGGATACGATTGGCGCTGCTGAGGGCCAGGGCTTCCAGCCGTTCGATACTGCGATTCATCAGCGCAACCATTGCCCGGTCGGGCCACCAATTGCGGTAACATTCAGTCGATTTGTCACTGGTGAGCGCGAGGGGATCACCTGCTTCAACCAGTACGACGTCACGCCAACCGTGGATAACGGCTAACTGATGGGCAACAGCGACGCCAGCAATGCCAGCGCCACAGATGACAATAGATGGGGGCATACACGTCTCCTCTGCTCCTGGCCTGGACACAATAGGTTTTTTGCTTCACCACGCGATTCATGCGACTAATTCGACAGTCTGACCGGCGGCTCGATCAGGCGCTCGTGTGCAGAAGTAGTTTAGTGCATAACTCGTCTCAGGCGTATCGTACATTGTGTGTAATGGCAGGTATATCAAATCTGGTTCAATAGAAGTCATGGCACGCTATCTAACATCATCCTGCACGCTGCGACCTCCTTACCCCACTCCCTGGCCCTGCTCCGCTCCCAATGGGGGAGTGGGGAATGGGGAGTGGGGAATGAGCGTGCTCCAGGTAGGTTACAGTTATCTTTCACCCCCCACTCTGTCTACCTCCGCTGGAGGGATGAGTAGGGGGCGCCCCATACCTCACTCCCTGCCCTGCTCCGCATCTGATGCAATTCGCCGAGCCTGCTTCTCTCGAAATATCGCACCATTAACCAGCATCACTGTGGGAGCCATCCTCATTGGAGGTGTCCGCCTCCAATGAGGATGGGGCAGGAGGGCGGCGATGTGAAGATTATTATCAACCCAGTCTACCTTTAGCACAAAAGACCAATGCAATTTGGACGTTGTCAGTCTGGCAGTCAGCGAAACACAAAGTATAAACCGACACTGGCAAGGCCAATGTCGGAAAAGTGGCAACCTGTAACGTATTTATCCACTACCTCGTAAGCGGCGCAGCTCTGCTTCGAGTTCACGCAAACGAGCTTCGGCCAATCTGGCTTGCTCTTCAGCGGCAGCGCGAGCCTCGGCTTCGCGGCGGGCCTGTTCTTCGGCAGCCGCCCGTGCAGCCGCTTCTGCCGCCCGCGCCTCGGCTTCGCGGCGGGCTTGTGCTTCAGCGGCAGCGCGAGCCTCGGCTTCGCGGCGGGCCTGTTCTTCAGCGGCAGCGCGAGCCTCGGCTTCGCGGCGGGCCTGTTCCTCGGCAGCGGCGCGGGCTTCGGCTTCACGGCGGGCCTGTTCCTCGGCAGCGGCGCGAGCAGCCGCTGCCGCCGCCCGCGCCTCGGCTTCGCGGCGGGCCTGTTCTTCCGCGAGCCGTGCCCGCTCTTCAGCCGCCGCCCGTGCTTCGGCTTCACGCCGGGCCTGGGCCTGCGCCGCTTCCGCCTGCTCCATCATCGCGGTGTAGTTCCCCATCACCTCGCCCCGCTCGTTGTAGCACACTACGTGGTTATCCGCGATCCCTAACCACAACCGGGCACTCTCCAGGTACACCCGTCCGTGCTCGTCCGGCGGGTGCAGCACGTAGCGCTCTCCCACCAGCCGGTAGTCCAGCAACCGCAGCCGGAGCGGTTCATTCCGCGTCAAATAATCCACGATCACGTACTGCGCGACCCCTGCCCGTGCATAGTGCTCGACCTTGCGCACCAGATCGATCTCACGAGTCTCCGGTGAGGTGATTTCGATGATCAACGCCGGGCGCTGCCCCTCCTGAGCGACATCGAACGTGCTCCAGTTGTCCCGTTTGGTGATGCCGGGAATCACCATCACGTCCGGGCTGTGTGGACGCAGCCCGGGCACGTCCCAGGCGATGCGGATGTCGCTCATCACCATGGCTTCGCCAGTGCGTTCCAGGCGTGCCTGTAACACATCGGTGAGGTAGCGCTGGTCGATTTCGTGACGGATGCTATGCACGATGAAATCTCCCACCTCGGGATGGAGGACATCCTCGAGGGTGAGCGGCACCTGCTCGAGGTGAGCGGGGTCGTCGGGGGTGGGACGGTGGACAAACCGCCAGCCGTAGCGAAACGGGTCGTCGGCTGGGGCCGATGGTGGGTCGGGAACCAGCGTGGTTTTGGGCGACGGTTGGCTCATCGTGAAACCTCCCTGCTGGAGTGGGTAGCGGTTGGGAAACAGTTCTGGGGTGGTATTGTACCACAGCGGTCATCTGGCATGCTGACCGGTGATTGGTGATGGGGTGCGCACAGAGGGCACCGGTACGAGGGAAGCGTGAGTGTGGCATGCTGCACTCCTGGGTCAACACGGTGTTCTGATATATAAACCGGGTCAGGAGCGCAAAGGTAACGCGGATATGTGGCAAAGCAAGCGAAGAAGGCCGGCTGAGTGGGAGGGTCGTGCCGGCGTGCGGTTTGAGAGGGTGTTCAGGATGCTAAAGTCAGCCAGCCTGATTGCCGTGCTGACGTCAGACACACTCTGGTGATGTTGTGATCAAGAACACCACGTCGTCTGGTCAAATCAGTCGGATGACATGGTGTCTGTGGAGACAATGTGTCAATGTTTGTGGAGCTACAATAGCATACGGATGGGAGTCGGGTTATGTCGCCTGATCAGCTCCAGAGGGGCGGTAATGGGGTTAGATCGGGTTGTAAACCACTACTCCTGACCGACTCGATGATCGTAACGAGCACACACAGTATCCTTGTGACCAGCCGGGTCAACGGCGTGCCATGGGCCGGATCGTGAGCACGACTGCTGCACTCCAAACGCCGCGACACGCGCATTACGAGCGACTAAGGCAACTCATCCGGTGCGAGGTGTCACTGGCGATGGTCGACAGTCTGGGAGCAGGACAGGCTGTCTTTGTTGATTCGCAAGCGTTTATGTCGCCTGTGCGATAGCCTGGCAGCACGACGGCCCAGCTTTTATGAAATAAGTTCGACTGTCGTTCCCTGCCAATCTACCGATTACGCCTGGCACTCCTTCCCCGCCGTTGAGCAGCACCGCAATGGCTTTCACGAGCGGCAGAGTAGCAATCTGCCGCTCATTGCTTGCCCGCCAATGCGTAGCGAATACCTTCTTGCAGGGTAGCCTTCGTCTTCATCGCGCCTAAGTCAGCGCCGATATGCACCAGCGTCTGAGCAATTTCAGGACTAATCCCGGTTAAGACCACTTCAGCACCCAGCATCCTGGCCGCCTGCGCCGCGCGAATCAACGCTCCGGCAACCTGCGTATCAACGACTTTCACGCCGGTAATATCAATAATGGCGACCCGCGCCTTGTATTCGGCCACGCCGTACAGCAAACTTTCCATAATTTGCTGGGCCCGTGCTGAGTCGATGGCTCCAATCAGCGGCATCGCCACCACACCGTCAGCAATTGGCATGAGCGGCGTACTCAGTTCGCGCAACGTGGCCTGTTGCGCCTGAATAATCTGCTCTTGCATGGCTGCTCGTTCGCGTTCGGCCTGACGTTGGGCAGTAACGTTGCGGGAAAGCACCATGACGTTATCTTGCAGCAAGACCATGCGGGCTTCGTACACCTCAACCTGGTTGTCAATCTCAATCTGGTACTCGAACGTCTGCATCTCGCCACTACGCTTAAGTGCGTCGATTCGCTGCAGGATTTGGGTGGCGAGTTCAGGTGGCAGCACCTCAGTCACATGGCGGTTGAGGAACATTTCAGGGGGTACCAGCAGGCGACCGGTAGGATCAGGCTTGTAATTGAGGAAGACACCATCGCTGCTGAGCAAGAACATGAGATCGGGCATGGCAGCCAGTAGTGTCCGGTTTCGCTGTTCGCTTTGTCGCAGTTCTTCTTCAGCCTCTATCTGAGCCGTCACATCGCGGTTAATTGACGCAAAGCCGGTCAGTTGACCGTCACGGTTGTACAAGCCAAGTGCGGAAGCCTGTACCGTTATGAGTGATCCATCGCTACGCACATAGCGAATCGTTGTGTGAACGGTCTGCCCCTGCTGCAATGTTTTGGCGATGTCTGCCAGTTGCTGGTGATCATCGGGATAGGTGATGTCAACGACAGTTTTTCCAATCAGTGACTCGTAGCCAAGCATGGTGCAAAAAGCCTGGTTGGTATATGTCATACGCAATTGCGTATCGGCGATGGCAATACCATCAGGGGCAAGTTCGACCAGGAGTTTAAAGGTTTGTAGTTCTTCTTCTTGCAGTTGCTGCCTTGTGCGCATGTGATGAAGCTGGTCGATATCGTGAGCAATGGCAGTGAGTGATGAGAACTGACCGTTGTCGGTGTAGTGAATGGCAATGGTCCAGCGCAAATGCAGGATAGAACCATCGCGGAGGAGAAGTCGGCTTTCAAATGTGTCAGAGGGTTGTTGTTGAGCGATCAACGCACGAAAGTGCTCTCTTGCCTGATCTTGCTCTTCAGGGTGAATGAATGTCCAGGCAATTTGCTGAAGACACTCTTCAGGAGTCACCCCAAAGTATCGCTGACAGGCCGGATTGATGTAGGTGATTCGCCCGCCGGCATCTATTTCTACTACCAGAAGATTGGTCGTTTCGATAATGCGTCGTAAACGATCACGTTGTGCTATACACTCAGCAAGCAGGCTGTCTGTTGAGTTGTCGTTGAGATTCATAGCGTGTTTTCCTGGCTGCCTTTCATTATAAAGCCCATATCTACTATACCATCTCTATTGTGTTTAAACCAGATAAGACTGGGTGTAGAGAATATTAGCTTTTGTAATATCTCTGGTTGTGGTGGTGGATAATATTCTTCCGATGTCGTAGTGTGATCGCGTGTTATCCTTCGTGTAAGGAACTGTGGAACTCTCGTGAGCCATACCGGGTCAATTCTTGTTGTTGGGAACCAGTTGCTTCACGGCTCGCTTGTTTGACGCTCCTCCTTTTTGTTGGTATGATCGCTCTAAAGGGGAAAAAACAATGGTTTCCTTTCCCCTCCCTGCAACAGGAGTTTGCTATGCCCGGTGACGATAAAACTGAGTCGCGCAAGATCGATCATATTCGCATTGTGTTACATGAGGATGTGGCTGCCAAGGGTATCGTTACCGGGTTTGCTGCGTATCGTCTCCCGCACCGTGCCTTGCCTGAGCTTGATCTTAACGAGGTTGATACCCGCACAACGTTTCTGGGTAAGCCCATTGCTGCACCGTTGTTGATCAGTTCGATGACCGGTGGTACGGCCAGTGCTGAAAAGATTAATCTGGCGCTGGCCGAAGCCGCTGAGTATCTCGGTTTGCCGATGGGAGTTGGCTCGCAGCGGGCCGCAGTGATGGATCCCCGGCTTGCCTCTACCTACCAGGTACGGCGAGTCGCGCCGCATATTCCCTTGCTGGCAAATGTTGGCGCTGTGCAGCTCAATTATGGCTTCACCGTCGATCATTGCCGCCGGGCAGTGGAGATGATTGAGGCTGATGCGCTGATTTTACATCTCAATCCACTTCAGGAAGCTGTCCAGCCCGAAGGGGATGTCAATTTTAAAGGACTGTTGGCCAGGATCGAAGAGGTTTGTCGGCGATTAGAAGTACCGGTTATCGTGAAAGAAGTTGGTAATGGCATCGGTGCCGCTGATGCGATTCGGCTCTACGAGGTAGGGGTGCGCATTATTGATGTGGCCGGTGCTGGTGGTACCAGTTGGAGTGAAGTTGAACGCTTCCGGCAACCAAACGACACCGGTCGCCGTGTGGCGAGTGCTTTTGCCGATTGGGGTCTGCCGACAACCGAGTGTATACGCGAGGTGCGCGCCGTGTTACCCGATGTGACGCTCATTGCTTCAGGTGGTGTGCGGAGTGGGGTGGATGTTGCGAAGGCGATTGCACTGGGTGCCGATCTGGCTGGCACTGCCCGTCCGGCACTCTTCGATGCTATTAATGAGCGGGGTGCCGAGGCAGTGATTGAAGGGTTGGGGGCATTTATCCGCGAACTGCGGGTTGCCATGTTTTGTAGCGGCTGTGCCAATCTTCAGGCGCTGCGTAACCTGCGCCTGGGTGAGCGCTCGTAGCCTGCGGCGATGGCCGATATATGTATGTTCACCATCTGTTCCTGCGCGATTTTCGTAACTACCGACGCCTTGATCTCGCGCTAGCACCGGCAACCACACTCTTTTACGGGCCAAATGCCGCCGGCAAAACGAGTCTGCTTGAGGCAATCTTCTACCTCGCGACAACGCGCTCGCCACGCCTGAGTAGTGATCGTGAACTGGTGCGCTGGGATGCGGTGGGAGAGGCGGGTACCCCGCCGTTTGCCCGTATCGCTGCCGATGTAGAGCGGCGGATTGGGCCGGTACGTCTGGAGGTATTGGTACAGCGGCGGGCAGACGATGATGGTCAGCCACTGAACGGTGCGCAAAAGCTGGTGCGCATTGATAAGCGTCCGGCGCGAGCAATCGATCTGATAGGTCAGTTGCGGGTGGTGCTCTTTACCCCTACCGATCTGACGCTGGTTGATGGGCCACCGGCAGAACGGCGTCGTTACCTCGATATCACACTCTCACAGCTTGATCCGCATTATGTGCGCACATTAGCGCATTATCAGAAGATCCTCCTGCAACGAAACAGTTTGTTACGCGCCTGGCGCGAACAGCGACGAGTGCCACGCCACGTTGATGCCGAGCTGGCCTATTGGGATCAGGAGCTGGCGGCGGCTGGTGGGTATCTGTTGGCCGAACGGTTACGCGCAATTGTTGAACTCAATGATCTGTCCGGCCCGCTTTATCAGGAGATGAGCGGTGGCGAAGATCAGTTGCAGATCGAGTATGCAGCCAGTTGTGACCTGGGAACTGCAAGAGATGCCGGCGGCCTGGCCGAGCGCTTGCTGCTGGCGTTTGCGGCCCAACGAAGCGATGAACTGGCCCGTGGTCAGACCCTCTGCGGCCCTCATCGCGACGATCTGATCTTCACGGTGGCCGGGATCAATCTTGGTCGCTACGGTTCCCGTGGTCAGCAACGTTCGATTGCGCTGGCGTTGAAGATTGGTGAGGCCGGTTTGATGCGGCGGCGCAGCGGTGAAGCACCGGTGCTGCTGCTCGATGATGTATTGAGTGAGCTTGATGCTCAGCGCCGCGCCCATCTCCTTGCCTTGATCCATCATCCCGATCAGCAGACGCTGCTTACCGCTACCGACCTCAGCGATTTCAATGCCGATTTCCTGGCTGCTGTCCGTCGCTATCGGGTTGAAGATGGTCAGGTGTTTGCCGGCTGAAGTCGGCGGTAGATAAATGTGAGTTGACGCAATCTGTCGGCCAGTTCTGCGCTGAGTGCTTCAGCCGAAAAGCGCCATGCCCAGTTACCACCCAACCGACCAGGTGTGTTCATGCGCGCCTCTGATCCCAGACGCAAAACGTCTTGTAATGGCGTAATTGCGTAGTTGGCGACTGACATCATGCCCAGGCGCATCAAATCCCAGGCAATATCAATCGTCTCTTCAGTGCGGCCAAGGTAGGTCAACACTGCCGCACGGGTAGCCGGATCGAGGGTGGCAAACCAGCCAATCGTCGTATCATTGTCGTGGGTGCCGGTGTAGACGACATAATTCGGTGTGTAGTTGTGGGGCAGGTAGGGATTGGCCGGATCATCCCCGAAGGCGAACTGGAGCACCTTCATCCCAGGTAGTTCAAATGTCTGACGGAGGGCTTCAACTTCAGGGGTAATCAAACCAAGATCTTCGGCGATAATAGGAAGTGTTCCCAGCTCGGCCTGCAAGACGTTGAAAAGGTCGGCCCCCGGCCCTGTCACCCAACGACCATCCACCGCAGTCGGTGCACTCGCCGGTACTTCCCAATAGGCTTCAAAACCGCGAAAATGGTCGAGGCGCAAGATGTCGTAGAGCGTAAAGGACTGGCGCATACGGGCGACCCACCAGCGGTAACCGGTGGCGGCCATGCGCTCCCAGCGATACAAAGGATTGCCCCAGCGCTGACCGGTGGCGCTGAAGTAGTCTGGCGGTACGCCGGCAACCACGGTCGGTCGACCGTGTTCATCAACAAAAAAGAGATCGCGATTGGCCCACACGTCGGCGCTGTCATCGGCAACGAAAATGGGAGCATCGCCGATAATCAGCACACCCTGTTGATTGGCATAGGCTTTGAGCGATTGCCACTGGCGGAAGAAGAGAAATTGCAGATACTGATGGTAGGCAATCGTCGTCGCCAGTTCATGCCGGGCTTGCGCAAGGGCGGCTGGTTTACGATCACGCAG
>BPGU01000021.1 GCA_026003195.1 Armatimonadota bacterium | reverse complement strand
AAACGCCTGCTTGGCTTCCCCCCTGAGGGTGTTCGAAAATCGGGGGGAATAGCAGGGCGCACCCACAGGTGCGCCCCTACAGAGGGCGTCGAATGTAGGGGCAGACCTGCGTGTCTGCCCCCCTGCAAAGGCAATTTTCCCTGAAAAACCCTCCTACCCCCTTGACAAACGCCGAAAAATGTGCTATAATATAGGCACTGGAGAAACGCCCGCAATTTTACGAATGGAGGCTCAGTGATGAGAGGACAGACGCTACGATGGGTACGCCGCCAGTTGGCGCATAGTCGCGCGATGCAGCTGTTTGCAGCACTGTTGACCGTCGCTTGGACGCTCCCACCCCAGTTCGGCTTCGCCGCGGAACTGCATTATGTGCGGGGGGGGGGGGTAAATAGTGTCAACACTCTAATTGCTGCTTCCACCCCTGCTGTCTCCTTCAAGACTCGCCTCACAACCTGGTTGACAACCGTATTGCCCCTGCAGCGCGCGCAGGAGATCCCACCCGTCGCCCCTGCGCCTGGGCTGCCGCCTGCGTGGGGCGCGAGTGCCAGTGTCTATGGCGGCGTGGTGAACTTGGGCAACGGCAACCTCTGCCTGCAGATCCCGCTGACCGGATGGGCGAACGGCGTCTCCTTTAGCCTTGTGTTCAACTCCCAAGCAAACCCCAGCCAACCCTCCCCGATTGCCCCCAAATGGACACATAACTGGCATGTGTTGCTGACGCTCAGCAGCACGCAGAGGCAGGCAACTGTGCAAGAAGGCGACGGCTCCCGCTGGGTCTATAACGACCCTGATGGGGATGGTGTGTTTACCGCGCCGACAGGTGTGTTTGACCGTCTGGTGCGTCAGTCAGATGGGCGGTATGTGTTGACGCGGCGTGGGAGCGAAGAGCGTTGGGTGTTCGCGTCCCAGAACAACGCGCAGGGGATGCGCGTGCTGGAGCGCGTGGAGGACAAGTACGCGCGAGTAGTGGTTTTGAGTTATGTGAACGGACGACTGAGCCAGATAACGGATCGGTATGGACGCGCGTTGAGCCTGACTTACACGAACAATCGGCTCTGGCAGGTGGTGGACTTTAGCGGGCGTGTGTGGGAGCTGAGCTATGATGGTCAAGGGCGTCTGCAGAAGGTGCGCTTCCCTGCCGTGCAGGATGAGAATAATCAATCACGGGTTTACGAGATTACTCTGGGCTACAACAGTCGGGGGAATGTGACGAGCTGGACGGATCGGCGAGGTCAGGTGTGGCAGTATGGCTATTTGAGCGCGACGAGCGATGGGTTGAAGTGGTTCAAAGACCCTGCGGGCAATCAGTGGACAGCGAGTTATTCTGCTGCAGTGGCGGCGAGGTTTGAAAGTATCGGCACGCCTGAAACTGGCAGCAGTCGCTGGACCGACCCGACAGGGGTGTGGACAGAGTATGGCTTTGCAGCCCCGACGGTGGTGCGCCTGACACAAGGGGGAAACGCCACGCCCGTGCGTTTGACCACGCGGCTGTGGTACAACGGGCAGTATCAGGTGATCAAGCGTCAGGATGCGGCAGGGCTGGTGTGGGAATGGAGCTATGATCCGCAAGGCAACCTGCTCTGGAGCAAGGAGCCGAACGGAGCGCAAACGAGTTATACCTATTACCCGAACAGTGATCGGGTGTGGAAGGTGACCGACGCGCTCAACCACACTTGGGAATACACCTACACAGATGTTGGCGATGTCAAGAGCGTGAAAGATCCCGAGAACGCCGCCACAAGTTATGTGTACGATTACGAGTTGAACGAGCCGGCGTACGGACAGGTGCGTCGGGTAATCGACCCGCTGGGGCGAACGACCGAGTACAGTACTATGCAGCCGACGAGGCGAACTGGGCGCGTCGGGGTCAGGTGAAGAAAGTGATTGTGCCGGGCGGTTATTGGCGCGAAATGGACTATGGCGGTGCAGGCTGGCTGGTGCGCCGCACGGTGCAGACAGGCGAGCATAGCAGCGAGACGACGCTGTACAGTTATGACACTTGGGGTCGGTTGCGGGGGATAGACTATCCGCGCAGCGCCGATGTGAGTATGGGCTGGGACGGGGAGAACCGTCGGGTGTGGGTGCAGGACGGTGCAGGCAGGCGTGAGTATACCTACGATGCGTGGGGTCGGGTGTTGGAGCAACGCGGCTGCTGTGGTAGTGGCGAGGGGATTGAAGTGGTCGCGGTGGCTGCGGAATATGACCCTGCAGGCAGGAAGCGGTTTGAAAAAGAGCTGCGTTCGGACGGCAGCGTGGTGCGCACGATAGAGAGCACCTATGATGCGCTGGGACGGCTGCAGAGCATCGGCGACTATCGGGGCACGGTGGTGTATACTTATGACAACGCGACGGGACGGCTGCAGCGCGAGGATTATCCGAACGGCAGTTATGTGGAGTATACTTACTATGGTGCAAATCATCCGTCGCAGGTGGGTTTTGTGTGGAAGGTGGAACATAAGAAGCAGGACGGGAGCCTGCTGATTGGGTACGAGTACAGTTATGACCTGTTGGGTCGGGTGGTTCAGAGCGTGGAGCGTCCGAGTGGGGATGTGACGGCATACACCTACACGCCTGCCGGCAGGCTGGAGAGCGAGGTGCGCACAGGGACAGGTGGCGTATTCGCGGGTGCATAAGCTACAACCCTGACGGCAGCCGAGACGTTTGTGATGCGGGACGACGCGGTGAACGGTTCTCACTGGGATATGTACGCTTATGACGCGGTGTCGGGTCGTTTGGCGAGCGTGCTGGATGTGTGGACGGGCGAGGTGAACCGTTTTGTGTGGAACCCTGAAGGCACTTTGGCGCGTTGGGAGAATGATCAGCCGAACGGTTATGCACGGGTGTTTGGGTATGATGAGGAGGGTCGTCTGGTGCGGATCGAGCGGGACTATGGGGGTGGCGACTTGCAATTGGCGTATGCGTACGGGTACAATAGCGATGGCGTTCGGGTGTGGAAGCAGGATGTTGTTAGTCAGCAGGAGTATCGGTATGTGTGCCGAATAGGCTGTGGGGGTATCCCGATGCGGGTGTATAACCAGGCGATGGGTGGAACAAGCTGGCGGAGTAAATACTGTATTTTGTTAACATTTTCAGAAATCCTCTACAATGATGAAGTCAGTAGAGGATGGCTATCGGGAACACAAATTTTCCGTATCGAAGAGGATACAAGTTTGGAGTTCCACTACAAAGATAGGTTTGGAAACCCAGTTATAGCATTCATTTACCCTCTGAACAGACAGAGGGCTGAATGGCTTGAAGATCGAAGTGTGTTTCCATATGCTCACGCTTGGATCGAGTTTGATCCAGGCTGTGAAACTCTGAACGGAAGACCTCAAAAAGGATGGGGCTTTTATCCTGGGACGGGTGGGGCAGGTAGTAGCAGCGTAGGCGGCGGACAGGGGAGTGTACAAGATGACACAGGACGCAGAGGAGTCGTTGTGGGTTGGATAGATGATCCTATATGCGTAAAAGCCCTATGTGAGTGCGTACGCCAGTCGGCTCAGAATCCTCCGAACTACTGTTTTCCCTCCTATGTTTGTGGGAGTTGGGTCGTTGATATGATTGCGTGTGCGGAACAGAGGGCAGGGAAGCAATGCTTGCAAAAGCCTAAATCGGATCCTCCACCTCCTCCGCTTCCACCCCATAGGCCTTTTCCTCAACCAACGGGTCCGTGTGGGGGGCAGCCTTGTCCATAAGCCCTTTGTTGGGGGCATCATAAGAGGCAAAAGATATATGGTTAAGCGGATATTACGGAGGCTATGGATAATTCTGGTTGTCTTTGGGATTGCACTTGGGGGATTAGTTCCCCTGAGTGTATTCCAGATGTTAGTTCCAAAGCGAACGATGCAAGTACAGCCGCCACAGGGCTATTTAGTTCTTTCAGGCGGAATTTTGGAGATGCCATCGGGCGAGTGGGTTTTCCGAGTTCCGAGAAGGATGACGCCATATATAGTGACATACACAAATAACGGTGATAACTGGTATATATATGACCTCGGCAAGAGCCCTGTCAAAGTATACAATTTTAACAGATTAACACAATCTGTGGATGAAATTCGCGACATTGATATCTCTAAGGTATATAAAAACACAGAACAGTTTTACTATACCAAGATAGATGTTACTGGTTCTGTGCTTGCTGTTCCATCACCGGATAGGCAAAGTTACTATTTCATAAATCTGTTCGACGACTCCGAACCGCGCGTTCACAATTTCCAGCGTGTTTTTTACAGTGGACTACCTTTTCACTTCTGGGTATACGCTGACGGTTGCGTTTTAGATTACAACTTCAGGGATGACTCGACAGAAAGAATCAATTGTGGCGCAGAGATCGGGCATGACCATGTCTCCGATATCTCCCCAAATGGCAAGTACATACTGATCGCCGAACTTGAGGCAAAAGGAATTGTTGGAATAAAAAGCACTGTCTACTCTTTGAGAGTTCACGACTTAGTCAGTGGTCACTCAAGGTCCTTTCGAGTATCAGGAGTGGGTACTCTTGAGAAAGTAATGTTCTTAGACAACCGTTATGCGCTGCTGGTTTTCGGTTTGCCCTTGACAGGACAATGGGAAATAAAGGTAGTAGATGTCTCTCTTGGGGATTACTTGGATTGGAAAAGATTCCGGTCACGCATTTTGGTTTACAGCTATTTTCCTAAACACTTGTTGGCTGAGCAAGGTAGTTTCTAACGGCTACACTAACCTCTATGAGTTGCCCTGTGTAATATACCCTTCTGAGGTGGAAGGGGATGAAATATGAAAAATTGCAGGCTTGGGCGGATGCCTTTAGGGACATTGCGCTGGTAGTTCTCCTTCTGTTGGGTCGTGTGGAGCAGAGCGTGGAGCGTCCGAGTGGGGATGTGACGGCATACACCTACACGCCTGCGGGCAGGCTGGAGAGCGAGGGGCGCACCGGGCAAGTGGCGTACTCGCGGAAGTATGCCTACAATCCTGACGGCAGCCGTGCGTTTGTGATGCGGGACGATGTAGTGAACGGTACGCACTGGGACTTTTATGCCTATGACGAGGTGTCGGGTCGGTTGTCGGTGGTGCAGGATGTGTGGACGGGTGAGGTGAATAGTTTTGTGTGGAACCCCGAAGGCACTTTGGCGCGTTGGGATGCCTCGTCGGTGGCGTATGCGCGGGTGTTTTCGTATGATGAGGAAGGTCGCTTAACAAAGATAGAGCGGGATTATGGGGATGGCAGTTTGCAGGTGGCGTATGTGTACGGGTATAATGGCGATGGCATTCGGGTGTGGAAGCAAGATATGCTTGCCCAGCAGGAGTATAGGTATGTGTGTCGGATAGGCTGTGGGGGTATCCCGATGCGGGTGTATAACAAGGCGATGGGTGGAACAAGCTGGAACACGCTGGAGGAATATATGGAGACGCCGACCGTGATAGGCTACACGAAGGCGGAGGGAACCTTCGGGCATTATGTCTGGATCTCAGGGCACTGGCTGGGTGATTGGGTGGCTGGTGGTGGCTGGATGTACTACCAAGACCAGTTTGGCGTGGAGGTGGGGAGTGAATATCTTCCTGCGGCGCCCAAACCTGCACCAGAGTATTTGGGTCAAGGCGAGGGGGTGTCGAGCGATCCGTGTGTGGAAGGATACATCCCCATGTACGCTCTCTTTTTGCAGCAAAATCAACCAAAACCCAAGCCGACAACCCCATACAGTGAGTGCTTGAAGGCGTGCAAAAAATTAAGAGAAGACCTCGAGAATGCGTGCGAGCGAAAGCACGGCGAATGTGTAGCTAGGTGTGGCGCAAATGATGACTGCCTCAAAAAGTGTGACGAGGATCTTCGCACATGTGCGGGGGATGCCAATCTCATCGCAGCGGGATGTGCCGATCGATGCGGCGAGGAACACATTGCAAAAAAGCCTCCGGGCAGAGTGGGTAATCCCTTTAACCCAGTAGGCGATCCTCTGATACCTGAAAGTCGCTACGATGACTGGTGCAAAAGTCAACCAGAGGATCCCCGAAAGAAGTATCCTGGTTTGCCAACACCTGGGGGTGGATGGCCGCACGACAAAAAGAAGAAATGATTGGAGGACATACCATGAGAATACCAACTTTATGCTTGCTCTTACTGGGTGGCTATATTGCCAATACAGTCAAGTCGGAAGTTGTCGCTGAAGGCACAGTGCTTGAAACTGTGTCCGCTCGGGTGAAGCTTCCTTCCGACACGAAATGGAGCGACGGAGGATCCCTGTACTTACTCACCCCGTATGCCTTTGCGGATGGGAAAGTCTATCATATCCCAGTTGTACAGGCGGTGCAGAAGTCAATAGACGATAGTGGCGATCTGGGTGATTTGGAGATAGTCATGATAGAGTTTCTCGTTCCGCAAGACCTCACGCCCCAAAGGACAGCAGATCACCTTGCTAATCTTCTGACATACTCCGCTATCTTTTTTGAGGCGATGATACCCCTCGGTGACCGAACTTATCAGTATCGCATCAGGTCTTTACCGAGCATAGCACCAAACGCGGCTCAATATCAGATTGTTGAGTTGTTAGCCCAGCAGGAACGAATAGTTGGGTGGGTAGCCCTTTATTGGCAATCAGATCGCGTAGTCGCTTTGGTATCAGCTAAACATGGAACCAAACCAACGGATCTGAGAAGATGGGAGAAACTGTGGAACAGCATTCTTTCATCTTTCGAATGGACAGGGAACAGATCGGTCAACCAGCCAGAACCCCAGCACCCACGATGAGCGTATGGAGTATTTGTTCCCTGTACTGCGCTGGGGTACAATCAGAACTGGCAGTATCGGCATACGGGGGGCGAGTTGCTGATGATGGGCGCGACGGGTGAGCCGAGTGGGTACTACCCGATGGACAGCAACGGGCTAACCGTGCAGAGCGCTATGACAGCGCCGTGTGTCGTGCCCCGTGATTGCGCCTGTATCGGGAACGGTGTGCCCCCCGCTGGGATATGGCGGGTGTGATGAAAATGGCGATGAAGAGTGTATTCCAGCACCGCCCTCCCTACCCGAGATAGATTATCACTATGATGCTGCAGGGCATCAAGGCTCCTTACACTATACCACTTCGCGCCCCTGCAACGCTTGGCAACGCTTCTGGTGCAAATGGGTAATATGTAGAGGGAGAATGTTAGATTGCTGGCAGCGCTTCCGCTGCCGATGGTTTAGCGTAGTGATATGCCTCTGTAGAGGTCGTCCTTAGGAGGTGGATACAGTGAGGAGACTATGTGCTAACTTGAAACGGTGGGGAGGGGGGATTCTTTTCCCCGGTTGCTGGTTTTCGTGGCAGGGTGTGGCTTCTGACGAGGAGATATGGATTGGTTCCCACGAGGAGAAGGAAAGACTGTTACCGACGCAGGGACGGCTCTGGGTAGGGGTGATGGGTATCTGTCCTGCGCCGAAATCCTCCGTTTCCCCTGTGGTGATATACTATCGGCGTGGTTTAGCGTGGTACCGTTGCGAGCTACCCATTGTTTGGGGGCGTCGGTATCAGTTTGATCCTGAGCGTCTCCAGATAGTTTACAGTAGCGGCGAGCTTGACCTAGAACCAATAGGGTCGAGGTGATGAACGAGTGGCGCATATGTACGGGTACAACAGCGATGGCGTTCGGGTGTGGAAGCAAGATGTGCTTAGCCAGCAGGAGTATCGGTATGTATGCCGAATAGGCTGTGGGGGTATCCCGATGCGGGTGTATAACAAGGCGATGGGTGGAACAAGCTGGAACACGCTGGAGGAATATATGGAGACGCCGACCGTGATAGGCTACACGAAGGCGGAGGGAACCTTCGGGCATTATGTCTGGATCTCAGGGCACTGGCTGGGTGATTGGGTGGCTGGTGGTGGCTGGATGTACTACCAAGACCAGTTTGGCGTGGAGGTGGGGAGTGAATATCTTCCTGCGGCGCCCAAACCTGCACCAGAGTATTTGGGTCAAGGCGAGGGGGTGTCGAGCGATCCGTGTGTGGAAGGATACATCCCCATGTACGCTCTCTTTTTGCAGCAAAATCAACCAAAACCCAAGCCGACAACCCCATACAGTGAGTGCTTGAAGGCGTGCAAAAAATTAAGAGAAGACCTCGAGAATGCGTGCGAGCGAAAGCACGGCGAATGTGTAGCTAGGTGTGGCGCAAATGATGACTGCCTCAAAAAGTGTGACGAGGATCTTCGCACATGTGCGGGGGATGCCAATCTCATCGCAGCGGGATGTGCCGATCGATGCGGCGAGGAACACATTGCAAAAAAGCCTCCGGGCAGAGTGGGTAATCCCTTTAACCCAGTAGGCGATCCTCTGATACCTGAAAGTCGCTACGATGACTGGTGCAAAAGTCAACCAGAGGATCCCCGAAAGAAGTATCCTGGTTTGCCAACACCTGGGGGTGGATGGCCGCACGACAAAAAGAAGAAATGATTGGAGGACATACCATGAGAATACCAACTTTATGCTTGCTCTTACTGGGTGGCTATATTGCCAATACAGTCAAGTCGGAAGTTGTCGCTGAAGGCACAGTGCTTGAAACTGTGTCCGCTCGGGTGAAGCTTCCTTCCGACACGAAATGGAGCGACGGAGGATCCCTGTACTTACTCACCCCGTATGCCTTTGCGGATGGGAAAGTCTATCATATCCCAGTTGTACAGGCGGTGCAGAAGTCAATAGACGATAGTGGCGATCTGGGTGATTTGGAGATAGTCATGATAGAGTTTCTCGTTCCGCAAGACCTCACGCCCCAAAGGACAGCAGATCACCTTGCTAATCTTCTGACATACTCCGCTATCTTTTTTGAGGCGATGATACCCCTCGGTGACCGAACTTATCAGTATCGCATCAGGTCTTTACCGAGCATAGCACCAAACGCGGCTCAATATCAGATTGTTGAGTTGTTAGCCCAGCAGGAACGAATAGTTGGGTGGGTAGCCCTTTATTGGCAATCAGATCGCGTAGTCGCTTTGGTATCAGCTAAACATGGAACCAAACCAACGGATCTGAGAAGATGGGAGAAACTGTGGAACAGCATTCTTTCATCTTTCGAATGGACAGGGAACAGATCGGTCAACCAGCCAGAACCCCAGCACCCACGATGAGCGTATGGAGTATTTGTTCCCTGTACTGCGC
>BPGU01000020.1 GCA_026003195.1 Armatimonadota bacterium | reverse complement strand
CGGCTTCGTCGGCTGCCCCTTGCACCACTACCTTTATTACTTTACCAGAACCGGCGGCATCGCGCACGATTTGCCCTGCCAGATCTGCACACAAAAAATCGAGTGCTTCTTGAAACACACCAAATTCCCAGGTGCTGGAGTCGGTAATGGGTGGATGATCGATGGCACCGTTGGCCAGCATGATAACACTATCGTTTGGGCTGCAATCGCCATCAATATTGAGCCGGTTGAAAGAGCGCTCTACGCTTTGGTGCAGTGCCCGTTGCAAGAGAGGTTGACTGATCGCCAGATCGGTAGTAATCAGAGCCAGCACGGTAGCCAGGCGCGGATGGATCATGCGGGTTCCCTTCGCCATGCCGGCCAGAGTGAAGCGAGGGCCGTTGCGCAAGGTGACACGCAGGACCCGCTCTTTGGGTCGAGTGTCGGTGGTTAAGATTGCCAGGGCTGCGCGACGACCACCATTGCTGTCGAGTTCGCTCACTGCCCGCCTGATCCCGTTGCGCATCCGTTGCATCGGGAGCGGCACCCCGATCAACCCGGTTGACATCAACAACACCGAGTCGCGTGGTACCTCCAGTTCATCAGCGGTGATCTTGGCACATTCGATAGCATCATTCAACCCGCTCTGCCCGGTGCCGGCATTGGCTTGACCGGCATTGATCAACACAGCACGAATAGCATCGTGATTACGCAATAAAATAGCCTGACTGAGAAAGACTGGTGCAGCTTTGAAGACACTGGTGGTAAATAATGCCGCTGCCCGGCACGGGTATTGCGAGTAGACGAGTGCCAGATCGCGCGCTTTACTGCCCTCTTTTAGCCCGGCGGAAACACCGGTGGCGCGAAAGCCGGTTGGGCTGGCAATGTGACCATCTTCAAAGATCGTGAAGTTCATACCTGCTCTGCAACTACATACGAGTGTCTATAGTTTACCACACCCGGCAGATTAAACCTTTGAGATATTCCGCTTCAGGAAAACTCAGCAATACCGGATGATCGGGTGCCTGCGTCAGTCGCTCCAGAATTTGCACATCGCGACCGGCATCAACCGCAGCCCCGAAGATGATTTTTTGAAACAGATCGGCTGAAACCAACCCCGAACAACTAAAGGTAGCCAGGATGCCACCGCGTCGGATCAGGTGGAGTGCCTGCAAATTAATATCTTTGTAGCCGCGTGTCGCCCGTTGTAAATGTGCCTGTTGATGAACGAATTTCGGTGGGTCGAGAATAACGACATCAAATTGGCGCTGATCGCTGCGATACCGGCGTAACACCTGAAACACATCACCCTCGACAAAGGTGGTTGGTGTTGACAGGTTGTTGAGCCGCAGATTATCAGCCGCCAACCCCAGTGCTTCGGCACTGGCATCAACCAGTGTCAACTGACGAGCGCCGGCCAGTGCGGCGGCCAGGGCAAAGCCGCCCGCGTAGGAGAAACAATCGAGGGTATCGGCGTCCGCACAATACGCCCCCACCCGCAGGTGGTTGATCGCCTGATCGAGATAAATGCCGGTCTTCTGGCCGGTTTGCAGGTCGGCGAACATGCGCCGTCTGGTGACCGGTTGATCGAGTGCAGTGATGAGCGTGACCGGCAATCGCGGCGGGGTTTCGCCCCAGCGTAAACCAACCGCCGGTGGCAGTCCTTCCTTCTCACGTACCTCAGCATCACTCCGCTCGTAGATACCGCGTGGTGCCAGCAGATCGACTAACGCTGCAATCACTTGATCGGCGCGCACCGCCATCGCCTGAGTGAGTAGTTGAATCACCAGATAGCAGCCGTAGCGGTCAACAATCAGGCCGGGTAGGCCATCCGACTCGCTGAACACAAGCCGGCAGGCAATCGCCGGGTTCTGAAGCCAGTATTCGCGCCCGGCTACAGCCCGGGCAATAGTCTCGCGGAGCCAGGTTTCATCGAGGGGCTGGTTTGCATCCCAGGTCGCCAGCCGTACTCGCAGTTGCGACGTGCTGCTCCAGAAGCCACGGGCCAGCCAGCTCCCATCTTTTGCGCATACATCAACCACATCGCCGGGCGCGGGATTACCACGTACTTCGGCGATAGCACCGGAAAAGATCCATGGATGTCGCTGTATAATCGGTCGTTCGCGACCGGGAAGGATGATAACAGTTGTCATAATAGATTAAATCTATCACGTGCTTGCAGTGCGGTCAAGCAGACGATACCGTCTCTATGCGATCTGTGAACAAATTTACACCGAGAGACCCTGTTGGATCATTCCCCTTTAGACTCCCAGCGATGCAAGTATCGTGTCGGTAGGGTACGGTAGCCGTGCTTCCCCATTCACATACTGCGCCGGGTGCATGGGTGGTGTAACAGACATGCTCTGGGCCATTGCTCACCTCCGTTATAATACTACCGTTACCCGATGTTAGAAAAAGAGGAGCTGGTATGCAGTACACCCGTTTTGGCTCAACCGGCATGCATGTCTCGCGTATCTGTTTGGGTTGTATGAGCTACGGCTCGCCCCAGTGGCGCGAATGGGTACTCGATGAAGACGCCAGCCGCCCGTTTATCTTTCGTGCGCTGGAGCTGGGTATCAATTTTTTCGACACCGCCGATATGTACTCGCTCGGGGTAAGCGAAGAGATTCTGGGGCGGGCAATCCGTGATTCCGGGGTGCGCCGCGAAGAGCTGGTCATCGCGACCAAAGTCTATCAGCCGATGAGCGACCGCCCGAACGACCGTGGTCTGTCGCGGAAGCATATTATGCAGGCTATCGATGCCTCGTTGCGCCGTCTGGGGATGGATTATGTCGATCTGTACCAGATTCACCGCTGGGACTACGAGACCCCCATCGAAGAGACGCTTGAGGCGTTGAATGATGTGGTGCGCGCCGGCAAGGCGCTCTACATCGGTGCTTCCAGCATGTTCGCCTGGCAACTGGCGAAGGCGCTGGGGATTCAGGAACGACGCGGTTGGGCGCGCTTTGTGTCGATGCAAAATCACCTTAATCTTGTCTACCGCGAGGAAGAGCGCGAGATGCTCCCGCTGTGTCGCGATGCCGGGCTGGCGGTTATTCCGTGGAGTCCGCTGGCACGAGGTTTTCTGACCGGTAATCGTCCCCAGGGCACCGGTGCGGCGACCGTGCGTGGTCGTTCAGACACCATCTCGCACGCAATGTATGATGCCAGCGACTACGTCATCGTCGAGCGGGTTAGCGAACTGGCCCGCGAACGCGGGGTGAGCAATGCGCAAATCGCGCTGGCCTGGCTCCTCCACAAGCCCGAAGTCACTGCACCGATTATCGGTGCCACCAAGATGTATCAGCTCGAAGAAGCAGTTGCAGCCCTCGATGTAAAGTTGTCGCCCGAAGAGATTCAGCGTTTAGAGGAACCCTACCGCCCGAAACCGATCCGCGGCCATGCGTAGCCGGCAGGGAATGAAGCGATGTCTACCGAGAAAACCATTACCCCTGCCGACATCCTGGCTGCTCGCCGTCGCATCAGCGGTATCGTTCAACCAACTCCGCTTGAGGTGAGTCGCCCCTTGAGCGCCCTGACCGGTGCCGAGGTCTGGTTGAAGCTGGAACTGGCACAGGTGACCGGCAGTTTTAAGCTGCGTGGTGCAGCCAATGCTCTGCGCCAGTTACCACCTGCCACGCATGTCGTGGCCTGCTCGGCGGGCAATCACGCGCTCGGTGTTGCCCATACCGCCGCGTTGACCGGTACGCCGGCCACCCTGGTGGTGCCGACAACCGCCTCGCCGGCGAAGGTCACCGCATTGCGACGCTATCCGGTTGAGGTGATATTGCACGGTGCCGGCTACGACGAGGCTGAAACCGAAGCGCTCCGGCTGGCAGCCCACCACGGCTGGCATTTTGTGTCACCCTACAACGACCCGGCAGTGATTGCCGGGCAGGGAACGCTGGCAATTGAGGTCTGGGACGCATTGCCCGACGTCGATATGGTGGTAGTCGCGGTCGGTGGCGGTGGGTTAGCCAGCGGCGTTGGTATCTGGGCCAGAGCGATGAACCCGCGCGTCCGCATCATTGGCGTACAGGCAGCCGCTTCCGCGGCAATGGCGGCGGCGTTGCGGGCCGGGCGGGTCGTTCCGGCACCTGATGAACCAACGCTGGCCGACGGTCTGGCTGGAGGTATCGCCAGCGATACCATCACGCTCCCGATCCTGCAACAGGTTTTAGACGAGATGATCCTGGTCGAAGAGGCAGCTATTGCCCGCGCTATGCGCTGGTTAATCGACGAACACCATCTGATTGTAGAAGGGAGTGCTGCGGTGACGGTGGCAGCCCTGCTCGAAGGTCAGATCACCCATCTTGTCGGCAAACGGATCGTGGCACTGCTCTGCGGGCGTAATGTTGCCATTTCCACCTTGCACCACATTCTCGCAGTTCCGCCCAAAGACGGAGCATCATCCCATTGACAGCAATCCGTTGACGTGCTATGCTGCACGGGCAAGCGGTTCGTATTCGTTCAGAGGAGGACGTTCATGATACTCATCACCAACCAGGACATAATGATTGCCACCGTCGTGGTGATGACGAACGACTCCGCTGACGTGAGAGGAGCTTCGCACAGCGCAGGCTGACCAGGGATAACCTGTCGTACTGATGGGCTGTGGGAAGCTGAAGTTACCCACAGCCCGTTTTTATGGGGCTGTGGCGTTACCGGCGCATCACAGCCCTTTGTGTTTCCTCCACGTCACGGTTCGTTCGTCGCAGCGGTTTACGGCATGCCACCAGAAAGGAAGATTGCTATGTCGGCATACGACGTCATCGATAACATCGCCGAACCCCGGACACAACCAGACGTGGAGGAGACCATCGTGATAATTCTTGAACGAGATGGCTCGTTATCATATCATCCACCGCAATCGCAGCGGAAACGTCGTGCGCAGACGACGATAACGGCAGCAACGCCGAACGATTTACCATCGGCGACCTTGATTGAGCGGATCATTCGTATAGCTTTTGACATAGCAGGTGTTCATCGGCTGGAGGTGCGCATCGATGAGTCGTAATATTGCACCCGCTGTCACTCATACATCCACCACCACGGAGAAAACGCTCCGACTGATTGGCACCGTTTTGCGTGCCCAGAGTGGCTTCTTCTGGGTGCAGACCGAACAGGGTGTCCTCGAATGCCGGCTGCGCGGGCGTTTGAAGAAAGAGCGGCAGGCCACCGATCTGGTTGTGATCGGCGATCAGGTTGAGGTCATGCCGGTTGGTAACGGTCAGGGCGCGATTGAGGCTGTCTTGCCCCGTCGCAGCCGGCTGGCCCGACGGGCCGCCGGGCCACGCGGCGCTTACAAAGAGGACGTGATCGTTGCCAATGTCGATCAGGTATTGCTGGTCTTTTCCTGCACCAAACCTGAGTTCACGCCGCGCATGCTTGACCGCTATCTGGTGATATGCGAACACAGTGAATTGCCGGTTGTGATTGTCGCCACGAAAATTGATCTGGTGGTGCAGCATGCGGCTGAGGCGATGTTTAGTCCGTATGCCCGCATTGGCTATCCGGTCTTTTACACCAGCATCGTCAGCGGCGAGGGCATTGCCGAACTGCGCAGCCAACTGGCCGGACGTATCAGTGTGGTCACCGGCAAATCGGGGGTTGGCAAGAGCAGCCTGCTCAATGCCATTCAACCCGGCCTCAATCTGCGCACCGGTGAGATTAGCGAGCGACTAACCAAAGGCCGCCATACGACGACCGTTGCCGAGTTGATCCCGCTCGATCTACCGGGTGGCGGCTATGTGGCCGATACACCGGGTATTCGGGAGATTGGGCTGTGGAATGTGCCAGAACGTGATCTGGCCTGGTGCTTCCGTGAATTTCGCCCATTTCTCGACGACTGCTACTTTGCCGGATGCACCCATCTTCACGAACCGCATTGTGCCGTCCGTGCCGCAGTGGAGCGGGGTGACATCACGGCAGCCCGGTACGATAGTTACGCCCGGCTGATGGAGAGTGAAGACGAGGAATAGCAGCCTGCCCAGGAGGAAACTATGATCACGTCATCGCGCCCCCGCCCAAAGGTGATGACCGGCGAGAAGGTCTTTTTGAGCCACGTCTTTGCTGAAGATGCTCCACTTTTGGCGCAATGGTTTGCCGATCTGGAATTCACCACTCTCTTGGGGCAGCAGGGGCGTAGTTTTACCCTGGAGCAAGAACAGCAGTGGATTACAGAGAGCACAGCGGCGAAAGATAGTGAACGTTCGTTTGCGATAGTGCTGTGTGCCAATGAGCAATTGATAGGTACGTGCAATCTGCGAAGCATCGATTTATTGCACGGCACCGCCGAGTTGGGCATTGCTATCGGCGACAAAACGGCCTGGGGGCAGGGGTACGGTCGTGAAGCTGTCCGCTTACTCGTCGCGTATGGGTTTCGTTACCTCAACCTGTACAGCATCAGGTTATGGGTGCATGGCTTCAACGAACGTGCCCGTCGCGCTTACCTGGCAGCCGGCTTTCGCGAGGCAGGCCGGCTGCGCGGGGCAACGCTATTCGACGGCCAGCGCTACGACCGTATTCTCATGGAAATCACCCGCGACGATGTTCGCTGAAGTGAGGCATGTAGAGCGGGCGAATCCGCTGATAGACGGCATCCCAGGTTAACTCGCGCCAGACCCGCGCTCGTCCGGCAGCACCGAGAGCGCGGGCAAGTGCTCTATCACGCAGTAAGCGGTCGATAGCCGCTGCGATACCCGGCACATCGCCAAACCGCACCAGCAAGCCATCAACACCGTGCCGCACAACCGCAGGGACGCCCCCGGCACGGGCGCCGATCACCGGAACCCCGTTACACCACGCTTCAAGGTACGTAATCCCGAAGCTATCAGTGCGTGACGGTTGCACGTAAAGATCGGCTGCCGCCAGTGCATCACGGCGCGTTGTATCATCAACATAACCGAGCACCCGCACTCGCGCCTGTTCATCCGGGCTGAGGGCGGCGACTGTCTCGGCAAAACCGCCAAAGGCCGGCCCACACTGCACCCACACCGCATGACTACCCTGTGCCCACAACTGACGCATCGCAGCCAGCGTATGCACGGTACCCTTATCGAAAGCGGCAACCCCCAGGCTCAGAACCAGCGGGCCATGGATGTGATGGATTGCGCGGAAGCGCTGACCGTCACCGCCGGTCACTTCAGCCGGGTTCACCCCTGCCCCAACCGTCACGATCTGTTGTGCCGCCACTCCACGCCGTATCAGGTATGCCCGCTCCAGATCGGTCATCGTCGCCACCCAGGTTGCCTGCCGCAACAGATCAAGCTGATGTGGCATCGCATAGTAGCGTACCACCTGCTCACTTCCCGGTTCGCCCAAATGCACGAAGGGGGTACAAAGGTGGGGCAGACCACGCCGCCTTGCCCAGCGCACAACCGGGATGAGCGCAAAATCGAGGGTGATGTTGGTAGTATGCACCACCGCGACATCGGCGAGATAGGGGTCGGCCAGGAATGCCTCCAGATCGGGAAGCTGTGGGGTTACGGTAGCCAATCGACGGAGGGTCGGGATGGCGGGACGGCCCAGCCGGCCCAATTCCACCATCAGGCGGCGGATGATGGGGTAGAGGATAGCTGGCGCAGGCAGCCGTCGGATCGGCAGACGCCGTATAACGACGCCATCGTGCTCACCGACCGGTTCAGGAATCCGGCGCTTCCCGGCCATCCAGAGGTGTTCGAGATCGAAGGCGTCAGTTGCCAGCACGGTAACGCGATGGCCTTCAGCGACCAGCCGCTTCCCGATTTCTTGAAAATAACGGGCCGCGCCGCTTGGCGCCGGCCAGTAGAGTTGAACAACGTGGAGAATGTGCATGCAGTATCAGCACCTTGTTATGATCACTACCGGTCTGTTGCAATCAGTGCTGGCAGCATCATAACAAATCTGAGGGGCTACGCAAGCAGGTATGGGATGGTGGTGGAGCTATAGATAGGCACGGCTTGCTGTGCTCCTGACCCCATACTGAAGCCTTTTCATTACCCACAGTCACGCTGCGTTAGGCCGGGCTATAAGCGCTCTCCGTGGCGCGGGTGGCGTGGCGCGGGCTTCCAGCCCGCGTGCAGGCATCCCCACTACTTAACCGCACCTTTGTAAGTCGCAATGTGGTTCGTCTTCCAGCCCGCGTGCAGGCATCCCCACTACCGCCGGCAGGTGCTGGCCGTGGCCGCTGGTGCGCAGGCTTCTAGCCTGCGCCACGGGCCGGCACGTCCTCCCCTTCTGCCCCCGCCGCCACTATTCCGCGATCCGTTCATGAGAGGATCACCTGCGTGATTCGTGTAGGGCGGGTTCTGAACCCGCCCCTACAGACGATGCATGTACCCGTTCACATTGCCACACGAGGTTTCCTATCCCCTATCCCCTATCTCCTATCTCCTATCTCCTACTCATCCCAACTGCGCCTGAAGTGCCTCTGGCGTCGTAACCGGCATCTGACAGGCAAACTGCTCGCAGAGATAAGCGGTCGGCTGCCCATCAACCATCGGGCGGTCGTTCAGGAGTGGGCTGAGCGTGACGACCGGATCGTCAGGCATGGCTCGCGCAATGACCAGGCGAGGACGATATGCAGATCGCGCCACTGCCAGCATCGCCTGCGTTACCGGATGATCAGGCGGGCCGATAATCGCCAGCTCGCGCAGCGGCCCCAGCGCCAGATCAGCCGCACACAGCATACGCCCAAATCCTAACGGAAAGCGCTTGAGCAGCGGTGTTGTCTGTTGCAGCGTCTGCATGGCCCGCGTTTCATACCTCTCGCGCCCGGTGATGGCGTACAGCCGCAGCAGGGCAACCGTGGCCGCCGATGAGCCGGACGGTGTTGCATTATCACTCAAATCACGTGGACGGGTAACCAGGGCGGGTTGATCACGACCGGTATCGAAGAACATGCCGGCCTGATCATCCCAAAACAGATCGATCATCGCATCGGCCAGATCGATGGCGGTAGCCAGATAGCGGGTGTCGCCGCCAGCAGCATGGAGTTCGATCAGGGCATCGCAGAACAGGGCATAATCATCGAGAAATGCCGCCGGTCCTGGCCGCCCGTCCTTCCAGCTTCGCAGCAACCGGCCATCATCACGCCGAAGGTTGGTCAGCAGGAAATCGGCACACTGTCGCGCTGCATCCAGATACGCCGGCACACGGGAACTTGCCACTGCCAGCGCACGGATCGCCATCGCATTCCATG
>BPGU01000019.1 GCA_026003195.1 Armatimonadota bacterium | reverse complement strand
ATCGCTGGCGCGCCATGAGGCACGGTCTACCCCCGGTGGGGGATGTGGTGGGTGACTTGATGGATTTCGTCCAGCACCGCCAATCACCTCGCTCAACCAGGCGTGGTGGCTGTAGCACAGCTTGACAGCTTGCGAGAGATCGCTGGCGCACCATGAGGCATAGGCTACCCCCAGTGTGGGATGTGGTGGGTGACTTGATGGATTTGGCCCAGCACCGCCAATCACCTCGCTCAACCGGGCGTGGTGGCTGTAGCACAGCTTGACAGCTTGCGAGAGATCGCTGGCGCACCAGTTCATGGGCTACATCCAGTAGTTCCAACCCCCGCTGGGGGCGCGTAAAAGTGGGGCGAGAACCCTGGGAGCGCACACCTCCGGCGCCTCCCCCTGCACCAGCGCACCGTGCCTGCTGCCAGCCGGGTAGCGTATCAAACCTTGCGCGATACGGTACATCAATACCCGGCACCGACTATGCGGGCATTCATCGCCAGCCATCTTCTCCAGGACGATCCGTGGGGTCATCGGGATAATTGCGGAGGAGTAGGGGCGGGTTCCAAACCCGCCCCTACCCACGTGCCGGTTCACATTGCCACACGAGGGGGTGACGCAAGGGTACGGCTTGCATTGCATGCCCATGCTTTGTGGTTCTCAAATGTGGTATGACCATCCTGCATCAACAAACGCCAGCGGCACCTTCCAGCACCCGTGCTTCCCGCCCCCAGCGGGGGCGGGGCAGGGTGGGGGCCATCCCCCTGGGAGCGCGCGCCTCTGGCGCGCTAGCCACCTGCACCAACGCACGCCGGCGGGAGACGCTTCCCGCCCCCAGCGGGGGCGGGGCAGGGTGGGGGTCATCCCCCTGCGAGCGCGCCTCCGGCGCGCTCGCCACCTGCACCAACGCACGACAGCGGCGCCTTCCGGCACCAGCGCTTCCCGCCCTCAGCGGGGGCGGGCAAGGGTGGGGGCGAGACCCTGGGAGCGCGCGCCTCCGGCGCGCTCGCCACCTGCACCAGCGCACGACAGCGACGCCTCCCGGCACCAGCGCTTCCCGCCCCCAGCGGGGGCGGGCAAGAGTGGGGGCGAAACCCTGGGAGCGCGCACATCCGGCGCGCTCGCCACCTGCACCAGTGCACTGCGTCTGCTTCCAGCCGGGTGGCATATCAAACCTTGCGTGATAGGGTACATCTCTGCCCCGCACCGACTATGCGGTCATCCGTCGCTAGCCGTCTTCTCCGGTACGATCCGTGGGGTCATCGGGATGATTGCGGCGGAGCGGGTTCCGTCGGGGCGGGTTTGGAACCCGCCCCTACCCACGTGCCCACGCATTGTGTTTTTCAGATGTGGTATGAACATTCTGAACCAACGCACGCCAGCGGCACCTTCCAGCACCCGCGCTTCCCGCCCCCAGCGGGGGCGGGTAAAAGTGGGGCCATACCCTGGGAGCGCGCGCCTCTGGCGCGCTCGCCACCTGCACCAACGCACCGTGCCTGCTGCCAGCAGAGTAATCAAACCTTGCGTGATACGGTACATCGCTGCCCGGTACCGACTATGTGGGCCTCCGTAGCAGTCCGTCTTCTCCGGTACGATCCGTGGGGTCATCGGGATGATTGCGGGGGAGCGGGTTCCGTAGGGGCGGGTTTGGAACCCGCCCCTACCCACGTGCTGGTGCACATTGCCATACGAGGGGCCATACCTGGCCGCCATAGCGAGCTGATCCGCCCTACCCACGTGCCGGTGCACATTGCCATACGAGGGGGCGGCGCAAGGGTACGGCTTGCATTGCATGCCCACATATTGTGGTTTTCAGATGTGGTATGACCTCTCTGTACCAGCCCACGCCAGCGGGAGGTGCTTCCCGCCCCCAGCGCGCTATGCATTACCCATAACTCGAATACTGCATTGCCCGCGTGCCGGAGCGGGTCGGGGGCGTGATGACGGGCGTGCTCCCCAGCCGGGCACTGGGAGCGCGCGCCTCCGGCGCGCATGGTGCCGGTACCGTTGTTGGAGGGAGGAGCCAGTAGTGCGCCGCTCCAGCCGTGCCGGCACGTGCTGGATGGATTGCCGTAGTCGCTCGTCATGCGCGTGTCGCAGGGTTTGGAGTGCGGCAGCCATGCTGCCGCGCCAGCCGTACACACGACCCGGCGCGTGGTACATCGTTCCCCATCCTGGTCACGAAGAAGCCGGATGTGTTCGCGACGATCATCGAGGAGTCGTTCAGAAATGAATGAGCTACCCGTGCGTAGACGTGTTGTTGCACCAGGTTCGTGCCTGCGCACCAGCGGCCACGGCCAGTACCTGACGGTGGTGAATGAGGATGCATCCACGCAGGCTGGAAGCCTGCGCCACGGGGAGCCGCCACGGGGAGCGCTTGCAGTCTGGCCTGACGCAGCGTGACATGTGGGTAATGCATAGCCCAGCGGGGGCGGGCAAGGGTGGGGGCGAGACCCTGGGAACGCGCACATCCGGCGCGCTCGTCACCTGCACCAGCGCATCGTGCCTGCTTCCAGCGTGATAGCATGTCAACCCTTGCGTGATACGGTACATCTCTGCCCCGCACCGAACATGCGGGCATCCGTAGCGATCCGTCTTCTCCGGTACGATCCGTGGGGTCATCTGGATGATTGCGGCGGAGCAGTTCCGTCGGGGCGGGTTTGGAACCCGCCCCGACGCACGTGCCCATGCACACGCATTACGGTTTTCAGATTTGGTAGTGCCACTCTGAACCAACGCACAACAGCGGGAGGTACTTCCCGCCCCCAGCGCGGGCGGGGCAGGGTGGGGGCCATCCCCCTGCGAGTGCGCCTCCGGCGCGCCCCACCTAGTGCTTCCCGCCCCCAGTGCCAGTCAAGATTGGAAAATCTTGGTGACACGAGTGCAATCACGGTCAGACCGCTCGGTGAACGGATGCTTTTCAGCGCAGGGTACTCTCGCCTATTGGCGACGAGCGTCGATGTAACGGGCGTTTACAAAGGCGACCTCATACTATCGCCGCCGGCATATTCATTCTATCCCCATCCGCATCAGCCTGACCCTTACCACCGGGCGGGTTGTCCGTGGTACAATGCTGAAAACAGAAGACCGTAGGATCAAGGTATGAGTCCTGAGCTTATTCGCGTTGTTGTTGCGCTCGTCATCGGCCTGCTCTTAATCGATCAATTCCGCCGCAGTACGGTCGGATCGCGTCGCCGATGGGCATTTGCGCTTGGCGCAGCCGCAATGCTGGTTATCGCAACATCTAACCTCTTCGTAGGAGCGCTCTTGCCGCTGATGATCATTGGCGGTAGTCTGGCCCTGGCTGCGGTCTGGTTGCTCTGGCAGGCATATCAACGCGGTGAACTGGCAGACCGTTTCGAGCGCGCCCGTGACTACCTGGAATCGGAACGACGTCGCTATGACGAGCAGGATCGGGGAGGATCGCACGATGGTTGACCTGGAAGCAATTGGCCGCCGGGCAAAGACGGCAGCCCGTGCGTTGGCGAAGCTCTCAACCGAACAGAAGAATGCAGCGCTGTGCGCAATTGCTGATGGATTGCTGGCAAGACAAGACGAGATTCTGGCTGCCAACGCTGCCGATGTCGCCGATGCAGAAAAGGGTGGGACGCCACCGGCGATTGTTGATCGCATGCTGCTGACGCCGGCGCGTCTGGCGGCGATTGCCGGCGATTGTCGGCAAGTGGCATCTTTGCCTGATCCAGTTGGTGAAATCTTTGATCGGCGTGAACTGCCGTCCGGGTTGCGCCTCTATAAACGGCGGGTGCCGATTGGGGTGATCGGTGCGATTTACGAAGCCCGCCCAAATGTGACCGTTGATATTGCGTCGCTCTGTCTGAAGGCCGGTAATGCCGTTATTTTGCGTGGTGGGAGTGATATTGCGCGCAGTGTGGCGGCAACAACAGAGGTGATTGCGCTGGCGTTGGAACAGGCCGGTTTGCCGGCGTTTGCTGTGCAAAGTATTATCGATCCCGACCGTGAACTGGTGCGGCAATTGCTACGCCTCGACCGTTACGTTGATATGATTATCCCGCGCGGCGGTGCCGGTCTGCACCGTTTCTGTGTCGAAAACGCGACGGTGCCGGTGATTGTTGGGGGAATGGGGGTCAGCCATATCTATGTTGAGCCGAGTGCCGACTTTGCCCGCGCTGTACCGGTGATTGTCAATGCCAAGGTGCAACGTCCGGGTGCCTGCAATGCACTTGATACGCTTCTGGTGCATCGGGCGGCGGCATCGACCTTTCTGCCGCTGGTAGCCGCTGCCCTCGCTCAGCACGGCGTGGAGTTGCGCTGTGATCTGGAAGCCCTGGCCATCCTCGCCGATGCGCCTGGGCACGAAGCCTGGAACCTGAAACCGGCCAGCCCAACCGATTTTGGCTGCGAGTTTCTGGCCTTGATCGTTGCAATCAAGATTGTAGGCAGCATTGATGAAGCACTTGATCATATCGCTCTGTACGGCGGTCATTCCGAAGCCATTCTGACCGGCGATCCGATCAGTGCTGAGCGCTTTACCCGTGAAGTTGATGCCACTGCTGTCTTTGTCAATGCCAGCACGCGCTTCAACGATGGTGGTCAGTTTGGTCTGGGTGCCGAGGTGGCAATTTCAACCAATCGCCTGCACGCACGTGGCCCGATGGGGTTGCAGGAATTGACGACCTATACCTGGATTGGTGAAGGCGATTATCTGGTGCGAGCCTGAACGTATGAACCTAACCCTGCGTTTGGCCCATCTCTACCCGGAACATATGAATGTGTATGGCGACCGTGGCAACGTGATCGCGTTGCGCCAGCGTTGCCAGCGGCGTGGTATTGCGCTGGAAATTGTTCCGGTCAATCCCGGCGACACGATTGACTGGCAAACCGTCGATCTGGCCTTCTTCGGTGGCGGACAGGATAGCGGGCAGGCTTTGATTACAGGCGATCTGATTGAACGGCAGGGGCCAGGGTTGCGGGCAGCTATCGAAGCTGACCTGGTGGTGCTGGCGATCTGTGGTGGCTATCAGTTGCTCGGTCACTACTTTTTGACCCATACCGGTGAACGTCTACCCGGTCTGGGTGTGCTGGATGTCCATACCATAGCCGGCAAACAGCGGATGATCGGCAACATTGTGATCGAAGTGCATTTAGGGGCAGAGCCGTGGCAGTTGGTTGGCTTTGAGAACCACAGTGGCCGCACCTTTCATGGCCCCGGCGTCAAGTCATTGGGCAGAGTACTGGTCGGCTACGGCGACAATGGCCAGGATCGCAAAGGGGGGGTGATCTATCGCAATACCTTTGGTTGTTACCTCCATGGCGCGCTGTTGCCCAAAAACCCCCAACTGACCGATCACCTGATTGAGCTGGCCCTCCGCCGACGGTACGGCTCCCAATACGTCTTACCGCCGCTACCGGCAGAGCGCGAACTGGCAGCCCAGCGCGCAATGGTACAACGTTTATTGACACGTTAAGCGAACCTCAGACGATGAAGGAGCATGTCGATGCAGATCACAACCACCGGCACGCCAACCGCGGAAGAGGCCGCAGCCGCAGTGGCAGCGATCATGGTCATCCTGACGGAAGAGGCTGCCCAGCCGGGTGAGCAGCCCGTAACCCTGCCGACGCGCTGGCGCGACTCGATGCGGCTCATCGCTCAGGGAATGCAACCTACCCGTGTACCGGTACCCCCACGCTGGTCAACCATCGAGCGGATTCGACGCGCCGGACGTGGTGGGATGGGCATTGTGGGGATGTGATCGACGAGGATCGTACATTTCACAAAAAGGGATTCCACAAGAGGGGCGACGCATGATTTGCCCCGCTTGCCCCTCTTAGTGATACTTTATATCAAAACTGGTGTGATAGCGCATCTTGAGTGATACGGGCATCATTGCCTGCCACCGGGTATGCGGTGAGCGTTCCTATTCGCCTGTCTGCAACGATCCGTGGGGATCACCTGCATGATACGGAATGGGTGTTTGGGGCGGCTGTAGGGGCGGGTTCGGTAGGGGCGGGTTCGGTAGGGGCGGGTTCGGTAGGGGCGGGTTCGGTAGGGGCGGGTTTAGAACCCGCCCCTACATAATCCGCACGTGGAGGAATCACGTTTCGGAGCGGATTGCCCGTGGTGCCTGGTGTTGCGTGCGGTAGCCATGATGCCGCACGCCAAACGTCGCGACACGCGCATGACGCGCGGGAAAGGGAACCAATTCGGTGAGTTGATGGCCCTAGAGATAGTCGTCAGCCTCCTCGTTTCCATACCGGCGAACCGGGAGCAAGGTATACTGTCGTTAATGGCTGGCGTGCGTTCATGCACTGGTGTGATGGTTGGGTAGCACGACAGCACAACTTTCTGAGGTAAGTTCTAACCTGCAACAACCTTATGACAATCCAACAAGCCATTCAGTACGCAATCTCCCAATTGCGAACAATCTCGCCGACCGCCCGACTTGACGCCGAACTTTTGCTTGCCCACATTCTCGGCTGGTCGCGGGCAAAAGTCGTTGCCGAACGGGATCATGTCCTGACGCCAGAGCAACAGATGGCCTTCAACGCCTTGATCGAACGTCGGGCTAACCGTGAGCCGGTTGCGTATCTCATCGGCCAGCGCGAGTTCTTTGGCCTTGATCTATTCGTTGACCGGCGCGTGCTCATCCCGCGCCCGGAAACCGAGCTGCTGGTCGAACTGACTCTCAAAGAAGCGCAACGCTTCAACCACACCCCACTGACCATTGCCGACATCGGCACCGGTAGCGGTGCTATTGCCATTGCACTGGCTATGCACCTGCCGCACGCCTTGATCTACGGCGTTGACATCAGTCCTGATGCGCTGGCAGTAGCCGCCATCAACATTACCCGCTATCAACTTAACGACCGGATCAGGCTACTTGAAGGTGATCTCTGCACACCACTCCCCGGCCCAGTCGATATGCTGGTCAGCAACCCACCATACACCATTCTGTCTGACATTGATGAAGGAGTCTATCGTCACGAACCACACCTTGCCCTCGATGGCGGCAGCGATGGCCTCGACTGCTACCGACGCCTGATTGCTGCTGCTCCGACCTATCTCAAACCAAATGGGGCGATCTTGCTGGAAATTGGTGCAACCCAGGCTGCATCTGTGGTACACTTACTACGTCAGGCGTTGCCGATGGCAGAAACCGGTGTAGAACGTGATCTAGCCGGTCACGATAGGATCGTTTGGGCACGTAATCGATATGTCATCCACTGATCTGGCCCCTGGTTCTATCTTGTCGATATACTATGGGTAGAGATCAGGAGGATTGCTATGACTGCACTCTTTGTCGCCCTTGGCATCGCCATCATAACTCTTCTCTTCATCCTGCTCTGGTATGTGCCACACCTTTTGCAGCAACAGGCCGGACGCAGTGCCAGAGAGGCTGAGCAGTTGCGCACGATGCTCCTCGACATGCTCAACGAACAGGAAGCGGTTACGCAGCGTCAGTCCCAGCTCAGCTCGGCGATCACCAGCCTGCAACAGCAGCTCACGCAACTGACGACATCACCACAACAGCGATTAGCCGCCGATATTGATGTACAGGCGATCCGGCAGTTGGAAGAACGGATCACCGCTCTCCAACAGCAGATACAACGCTGGATCGAGTCGCGTGGGCAACAGCAACGTCAGCAAGACGTATACGACAACGAGTCTTGGGCCAACCTGCTCAGCCTGCTTGCTGCTATCCAGGAGCGCATGGCAGCCTTATCCGTCGAGCGGACAAACGTATCGGTTGGCCTGCAAGCACGTACTTTGCTGGAAGAACTTGAACAAGAGATGGCCCATCTGCGCAGCATTTCTGAAGATATTGCAACACTACAGTGGCGGTTACGCCGATCGCTCCACGAGCGCGAAACCAGCATGGCTCAACTGCGCGCCCGTGCGGTCGGCACTTCCTCAACGGCGAGGCCAGCATGAGCATCATTGTTATCGACAACCAACGGGTTCACTACGAAGTGTTTGGTCGCGGCAAGCCGGTCGTCTTCCTCCACGGCTGGTTAGGAAGCTGGCGCTACTGGTACACCTCGATGGAGATCGTTGCCCAGCACTTCCGCACCTATTCGTTTGATTTTTGGGGATTTGGTGATTCGCGCACGAACGAAATGCCCACGATCCAGGGCTATTCCAATCAGGTTATCCGCTTTCTCGACGCCATGGGGATTGACCGGGCAGCGCTGGTGGGGCATTCAATGGGTGGCATGGTTGCGTTGAAAACGGCACTCGATCATCCTGGACGGGTAGTACGAGTCGCCACAGTAGGCGCGCCCATTAACGGCAACTCGCTCTCGTGGATGCTCAAACTCGTGGATCGTCCCTTCTTCGCCGAATTTTTCGCCCGTCGGCCATGGCTGCGTCGATCACTGTTCCGGTTTTTCTTCGGCGACTCTCTCGATCCTGAAGTTGACGAAGTATTTGAAGACAGCACCAAATCAACTGCCGACACGATTCGGTCGGCAATCCACTCGATGTGGCGCACCGATCTCACTCCTTTGCTGGATCGGTTGCAGGTGCCGGCACTGGTTGTCCACGGTGCTCGCGATGAGATTGTAAATCCCAACCAGCTTCAGCTCTTTGTCCATGTCCCAATGGCGCAGGTCGTTCGGATGGAACGGAGCCGTCATTTTCCGTTTGTTGATGAAGCCGAGCAGTTCCACAACATTCTGCTCGACTTTCTCAAGCAGCCTGACCCGATGGCACCAACCCGTAAAGCAGCAACAACACCAAAGCCCGATCCGGTACCACCACGCCCCGAACCACCGACATTGCCGATTAACGGGAATAATCATCTGCCGGCGGGACACGACACACCCCACCCGCAATCACTACCTTCGCCGTCACGTTCGATATTTCCTCCAGGAAGCTGACTGTCTCACCGTCTAAGCATTAGCGCGCGGCAGCCGGCGCTGCCGCGCTGCTGTTTGTGCCTCGCGTAGTCCAGACGTTATGTCGAATATGGTGGTCTTGAGGAGCAGGTGCTCGCGCCCCCTTACCTCACCCCTGGTCCTCACTCCGCTTCCAGCAGGGGAATGGGGAGTGGAGATGGACATGCTCCAGATGGCTTCCGGTTACGTTGATCCCACCTCCCGCTGAGAAAGAGTTGCGGGCATACTTCCGGTGAGGTATTACTGCCCTAAACCAGCTTGCGATAGTGTGAACCATCCTCTACCACTGGTTCCCGCCCCCGACGGGGGCGAGTTAGGGTGGGGATGTGCCGCATTGCACTGCCAGGAGCAGCGCAAATCTAACACCTTAC
>BPGU01000018.1 GCA_026003195.1 Armatimonadota bacterium | reverse complement strand
CTGTGGATACTGCTGCCGAAGCTCAGTAAAACGCGCTTCAATTGAGGCAATTAATGCCTCTGCCTGTTCTGCTCGTCCGAGCGCCTGCCCGATCACACGAGTTTGCTCTTGCCAGGGGACTCCAAAATCGACGTAGGCATCAGATTGCGCGAGCGTGGGGGCAATCTGACTCAGGGTGTTGTACTCCTCTTCGGTAATACCGGCAGAGACGGCGATGATCAGGTCGGGCTTAAGGGCGGCGATTGTTTCAATATTGAGCTGACCAAAGGGCATGTTGAGAACTTGCGGACGAACGTCACCGAAGGCAGCTTCTTGCCACGGCCAGGCTGTGCGTGTGGCATCACCAAACCAGTAGCGCACTGCAATGGGGCGCACACCCAGGGCAAGGATTGGGTCCTGGTCGGTGTACCCCAGCGCAATTACACGTTGTGCTGGCGCTGGAATGGTGGTGCTTCCATACTTGTGTTCGATGGTGACGGGAAAGGCCGATTCCTGTATTGTAACGGGTGTTGATTCAGCAGTTGGTGCACTCGTGGGCGTGACAGTCGCTGGTGCACCACTACAGGCGGCGAGCAAGGTGAGCAGGATGACAAAGATAAATAGTCGGTGTGCCATAGTAAGTCTCCGTTCAGGGATTGATGCGCCGGCGCGAATCCGCCAGAATTTGTCGTCGGCGCAAGTTCTTAATCTGAAACCAGATGTTTGACGAGATCTCTACCGTGTCAGAGAAAACGATCAATGTGCCTGCATACATCGGCTTTAGCTCACCCCTGACTTGCGACAAATGTCTGCCAGCGGTTCACCACATCAGCCTCAGTTGCGACCGTCCCATCGCCCAACAGTGCTGCACGCACATCCTGCACGATCCAGTCGACACTGAATGCGTTGGACGAGAGCCACAACTCGGCAACCACGTTGACAACCCGGTTGGCTTTGACCGCGCCGAGTGTCGACCAGAGCGTTGATGCAATGAGTCCGTCAGGGTTATAGGCGCCACCGCTCAGCAGGAAGATTACGTCGGCGTCGTGGTCGTTCAGACGCTCAACCGAGATCGTGATGAATGGGTTCGTCGGCTCGGTCGCAATGTTTTGCGCTGCTGGTCGCTGCAACCCGACCTGTTCGAGGATCGAACCGGCCGAACCTGTACGACTCAGCGCGAAAGAGTTGCCTGCGATGGTTCCGATCACCGAAATCGTTTGACCGGCCTTGCCCGCACTGGATAGGTCAGTCTTGAGCGTGGTCAACCCACGCTCGATCCGGTTGATGAGTGCAGTCGCGGTCTCAGCGCGACCGACGGCTGTACCGGTCACCTTAAGCTGATCCTGCCACGATGCGGTGTACTCGATCACGGTGGTCGGTGCGATTAACTCCAGCTTCTCCCGAGCTGTTACTGTCGTTGGGATCGATATGCCCAAGATGGTCTCCGGCTCCAGCGCGGTAACCGCTTCAAGGTTGACGCCGTCGCGTGAGGCTGGCACCGTGTGCACACCGGCGGAGTCGAACACCGCTTTAGCACTGGCATAGCCAAACGTGAGAAAGACACTCGCGGGCTTCACACCAAGCGCGAGGATCGACAACCCGGCAAACTCGTCGAGCGCCACCACCGTCGGGGCTGTGCTGCTGATGGCAGCCGGCGTTATTGATGTTGCCGGGTTGACAGACCCATACGATCCGCAGCCAGTGAGGGCACCCAGTGCCAGAACCCCTGCACCGATCAGAAAACGACGACGGGTCATCAGCCGCTCAGCCAGTTCAATTCGCTCGATAAGACTGAGGTGAGCCGCACCGTTGATCTGAAGCCACATGGCGAGTTCACTCAGATCTGTGGTGTTGGGGGCATGATGGGCGAGAGTATCAAGAGTGCTAATGTCGGTTTCGATGGATGTGGTAGCAATCATCTTTACGCCTTACCTTTTCTGGTTATGCAAATAGAACTCCTCTGAGTCTATCGGACGTAAGCCGCAATGATCATTGTCGGGAACTGGTGTAGCAAGCCCGTAGGCGATACACAACGGTACACCACTACGCGGATCGGGCACGACCGTGCCCTCGACGCCGAACACCTCACGCAGCAATGCTGGAGTAACTACCTCGGTGGGAGCACCGATATCGGCGACTTTGCCGGCTTTCAGCGCGATAATGTGATGAGCATGGCGAGTTGCATGGTTCAGGTCATGCACTACCATCACAATAGTGCGCTGTTCGCTGCGGTTCAGGCGCTCCAGCAACTGAAGCACTTCGATCTGATGCGCCAGGTCCAGAAAGGTAGTCGGTTCATCAAGGAGAATGACCTCAGTTTCTTGCGCCAGCGTCATCGCGATCCAGGCGCGTTGCCGCTGACCGCCTGATAAGGTATCAACCGGTCGTTCGGCCAGGTCGGTCATACCGGTTAATTCAAGCGCTTTGACAACGGCGCTTTCATCGTCGGCTGACCACTGCTGGAACCAGGATTGATGAGGGTAACGACCCTGAGCAACTAGTTCTCGGACGGTTAGTCCTTCTGGCGCTACCGGGCTTTGCGGCAGAATACCGAGTTGTTTTGCCAGCTCGCGGGTTGGCATCCGATGAATGGCTTTACCATCCAGATAGGCTGCTCCTCCTCTTGGTGCCAGTAAACGAGCTAATCCTCGCAACAAGGTACTCTTGCCACAACCGTTCGGTCCCACCAGAGCAGTGATCTGTCCACGCGGAATAGCAACATCCATTTCGTGGATGATGATGGCTTGATCGTATGCCAGGGTGAGTTTCTCAGTATGCAACATAGATCATTTCTTTCTCAGGTGATTTCGGTGCACATTAATACAGCATATTCAGCGCTTTTGTTGCCGCCACAACAATCCGATAAAGAAAGGTGCGCCGATGGCAGCGGTAACCAGTCCGGCAGGTAGTTCGATGGGTGAAAACAGCGTGCGACCCACCAGATCGGCCAGGACGACCAGGAGCGCGCCGACAACGCCGGCGGTTGGCAATAAGCCACTATGATCAGGACCAACCAATCTTCGTCCGATATGTGGCGCCATTAGGCCAACAAAGCCAATTGTCCCCGCAGCAGCAACCGTTGCTGCCGCCAGAGCGACCGCTGTGAGAAGTAACAGGCCGCGCTGCCAGACCACCGGGATGCCTAATCCCTGAGCGACTTCTTCACCCAGATTGAGTGCGTTGAGGTCACGGGCCAGGAACAGAGCCAGCGGTACGAAGATAACGATCCACGGCAGGAGAGGCCAAAATTCCTCCCACGAGCGTCCGTAGACGCTACCCGTAATCCAGACTAGCGCCCGTTGCACATCCCAGATATCGCCAAACGTGATCATCAGGGTGGTGGCTGCGCCGCAGATCGCACCCAACCCAATCCCAACCAGTACCAATCGAATGGGAGAATCGCCGCCTCGCCAGGCCAGAAAGTAGATCAACAAGGCGACCGTAACAGCGCCGCCGAAAGCAGCTATAGGGATGACACCGGATGGTACGTTGCGCACGACGACGATGAGCGTCACGGCGCTAAGGCTGGCGCCAGCGCTGATGCCGAGGATGCCGGGATCGGCCAGTGGATTGCGGGTCAGGCCCTGGATAATCGCCCCAGAGACCCCAAGTGCCAGGCCGACCAGCGCGGCGACGAGCATACGCGGCAGACGTAGCACATTTACAATGAAGGAATAATCTTCATTGCCGGTCGGTAGGCCGAGTACAGTCCGTATTACATCGAGCGGTGGGATAGGGTATGCACCGACCCCAATGTTGATCACCATTGCTGTGACCATTGCCAGCAGTGCCAGTGTTAGCACAGGCGGCACGCGCCGGTCAATGCGAAAAGAAAGGCCACGGATGCGGAGGGTTAGCCATGGTGCCTTCCGACCACGGGAATGTGGAATCTCGACCCTCATGCCGTCACCTCTTCCTGAACATGCCGCTGTTTCTGTGTGTACTTCTGCGCCATGTATGCGAGAAGTCGTGCCTGCCGATCTTCGGCAGTGCGATGAGGGCAGGTCAGGCAGTATTCACCACCTTCAGTTTTGTACCAGTAACAGCAGGTGGCCCGCCGGAGAAAAAGCTGCCGGTTTTCACCATAACTGAGCTGGATCAACCCAACCTGCCGATTGTTCAGCGGCGAGCCGGGTACACGGATCACTGCATCAACTTCGGCTTCGATCTGGGTCAGGTCAAACGCTGCATGTTGCTGGGCAAGCCAGATCAGCGCATTGGCCACAGCATCGGCAACGTTTAGCCATAAACCGCGCGGTTTACAGCCTAGTACCGCACAAATGTGTTCAATAACCACCTCAAAGTGCGACTCAATACCTGTCCGCATCGCATCGCGCAGCGCTGCGCGATCAGGCACGATAGTCGCATCCGGGTGTTCTGCTGCCGGGTCTCCGGGCAAGGCGCTAAAGCGTCCGCCGAGAAGAGCCAACGCGTCTGCCTGGTGTTCGGCAGTGAAGTGGACGCGCGTATTTGTAGGGGTCAAATCCGGTACCCGTTGTTCAAACAGATAGCATGCCACGACGGTAGGAATAATTGGCCACTGGTAGTTCTGCAACAGTGTGCTACCGATAATAGCCGCAGATGTTGTGCGCAGTCGGGCCTGCTCTGCGGCGATCATGCTCGTGATCCAGGGCGCACCCGGCGCGAAATCATCCGTAATAGAAACCCAATTTCCGTTGGCAGGTATACCAAATTCTGGTTTGAGATACCCACTGATTGTGCGGATCCGGGCCAGCGTTTGCGCTAATGGTTGCATCGTCGATATTCCTCTCGTTCAATTCAGGTGCGCTGATAATGTCATTGCCAGCCACTCATATCACCTATCACGCTGTCATCGTTTCACCCGCCAGCGCACCAGATAGACGAAGAAGGGTCCTCCGATCAGGGCAGTCATGACCCCAACCGGCAATTCGGTTGGGCGAATGATGAGGCGTGCGGCCACGTCAGACAGCACCAGAAAGGTGGCTCCGATCAATGCGGCATAGGGTAAAATCCAGCGATAATCCACTCCAACCAGAAAACGCACCGCGTGGGGAATGACCAGACCGACAAATCCAATCGGACCGGCAACGGCCACGCTGGCGCCGGCCAGAACCACGGTCGCTACGGCAGTCAACAGCTTTACCCAGCCGGTGCGTTGACCGAGTCCCTTCGCGATGTCGTCACCCAGCGAAATGGTGGTGATCTGACGCCCCAGCGCCAATGCCAGTAACAATCCACAAATCAGGTACGGCGATGCCTGTACCAGCAGATTGAGATCACGTCCGGCGACGCTACCGGCCAGCCAGAAGCGCACTTCTTCGAGAGTACGCTGGTTAAAGATCAGGATGCCAGTGGTAAATGATGAAAGCAGTGCGGTAAGTGCAGCACCGGCAATCGTGATCTTTAGCGGTGTAGGTCCACCGCGACCAATTGAACCGAGTGCATAGACTGCCAGTGCAGTCAATGTCGCACCGGCGAAGGCAAACAGAGCGTACAGGTACAACGAACCAATCTTGAGAAAGAAGACGGCAGAAACGACACCCAGTGCCGCACCGGTTTCAATGCCAAGAATACCTGGATCGGCCAGTGGGTTGCGGGTCAACCCCTGCATCAGTGCTCCAGCCACCGCCAGCGCTGCGCCAACCAGCGCCGCCACCGCCGCACGCGGCACCCGCAAGGTACGGATGATCAGGTGATCGGTTGATGCCGGGTTGAAGGCGACCAGTGCCTGCCAGACATCGGCAGGCGCGATGTCCGCAGCGCCGAAAGCGATGCTGCTCAGCAAGGCAAGACCGAGGATGATTGCACATACCGGTAAGCCAAGCAAGAGCATCAGGCGCGAGCGTTTGATGCTGAGGGTCTGCGTGCCAGTGGTATTTGCAGCAACTGTAGCCATCGAAAAAGGCTCCCTCTATACTCCACTACGCTAGTGGTAGTAACAATCGTTCAATGTCATCCAGAACTCCTTGTGCCGAGCGCAGACCGCCAAATGTTTCCCAGTGTGCACCGGTTACCTGAAAAGCACGCCCGGCTCGGACAGCAGGTATTTGCTGCCAGATTGGGTTGGCAAGTAGTGAGCGGACACTGCTGATTTCTTCTGGGCTAATGCCAGGGTAATCGGCGCTGTATAGCAGGACATCGCCTTTGAGTTCAGGTAATACTTCCAGGCTCAATGCCTTGAAGAAAGTGTCATCGCTGACAATCTCGTCGGCAGGTCGTTGAACTCCCACATCCGCAAGGATCCTGGCAGGCGCCCATGCTTTCGGACCCTGAAGATAGAGCAGTGGCGTTTCCCCAATTAAGGAGAGGTATGACACTGTGAGGTCTGGTATACGGGATCGCAGCAGAGCTACTCGTTCTTCGTATGCTGCAATTCCCCGTTCGGCTCGCTCATAGGTGCCGGTCGCTTCGCCCAGGGCGCGATGTTGCTCTTTCCAATCGAGGGCTGTAGGAATGATCACGGTTGGCGCAATCTGGCTTAGTTCTTCGTAAGGTGGTTCGACAAAATCGATCCCAATGATAAGATCGGGCTTCAGAGCAGCTACCGTTTCCAGGCTACCGAGTCGTCCATTTCCGACACTCACAATGTTTGCACTCTCTTGGGCACTTAAGCCTGGATAGACTGCCGGACTTCCCAGACTGACTGAACCAATGACAGGAACACCGAGTTCGACTAAAGGCGTCAGTGTGAAGAAGGCATCGAGTGCGATAACCCGTTGTGGGTTGAGCGGCACATCAGTTGTGCCATACGCATGCCGTACCGTGCGCGTCGCCGCCACTGTCGCCGTTGGTATACTTGCTGGCGCGCCAGACCCACAACCACTGATCATTCCCAGGGCTAACACCCCTGCACCGATCAGGAAACGGCGACGGGTGATCAGCCGCTCGGCCAGTTCGATGCGTTCAATCGGGCTGAGGTGCGCTGCGCCGTTACACTGCAACCAGGTAGCCAGTTCTGGCAGATCGTCCGTGGCCGGAGCGTGGCGGGCAAGATGATCGATACGCCATGTGTCTGTGGCAATGTGTTGCGTGTCCATTGTGATGCTTCTCTTGCTTTATACCTATCTGTCAACGAAAATCCCCTGCCGTGTTGAGCGAACGTGAAGAGAGAATCTGTTCAATATCGTCCAGAACAATGAAGAGCGCATCGACAAGTCGAAAGCCCCAGACGCCATAATCGACGGCGAAGATTTGATTGTTCTGACCGGCGAACGTCGCTGACAATAGCTGCAAGATTTGTGGCTCCGGCTGCGTACCGGCCTCAACGCCGATGAAGATGACATCGGCATCGTAGTCAGCCAGGCGCTCCAGGCTAATCGCGGGAAACGGGTCATTGCCAGCGTTGCCATTCGTTTTTGATCGTCGCGCGCCAAGATCGGTCAACACCCGGGTGCCAGGTGTCAGATCGAACAGGATCAGGTAGTTATCTTCAGCACCGACACCATAGCTGTCGATGCGGGTATATTCGAGGGTGTTTAGCGTATCGGCATAGCGTTCTCTGAATGCTGCGATCCGCGCTTCGTAGCGGGCAAGCTGCTCGTCGATCCGATCCTCCACGCCGACGAGCGATGCCAGAAAGCGCTGGTTCGATAGCACATCGTCGCCAGCAGTCTGATCGATCAGGACAGTCGGCGCGATTGCTGCCAGTTGATCGAGGATCTGTTCGTGTGAGCCACGTGTGCCCAGGATGAGATCAGGTTGTAAGGAAGCGATTGCTTCAAGGTTCGGCTCGTACAATAACCCAACCTCAACCGTCTGCTCCAGTGCTGGCGGGATAGGGCCGAGGGAGCGCAATCGCTCGAAGGGATCACCGAGTGTAATGCTGCCCATACCAATCGGTGCAAAGTCTAGCGATGCCAGTGCGTAGGCGTTGTCCAGATCGTGCAGAGCCACCACGCGCTGCGGCGTTGCCGGCACCTCGACACTCCGCCCCAGGCCGTCAACAACCGTGCGCGTCGTTGCCACCGTCGCCGTTGGTGCAGCAGCCTGCTCCTGCGACCCACAGCCGGTGATCATGCCCAGGGCTAATGCCCCTGCACCGATCAGGAAACGGCGACGGGTGATTAACCGCTCAGCCAGTTCGATGCGTTCAATCGGGCTGAGGTACGCTGCGCCCTGCTGGCGCAGCAACTCCGCGACCTCTGCGACGCTCAGACCACGCAGATCGAGCTGGTCATAGCGGCTGAGGAGAGCATCGGTAGCGTCAATGAGCGTTGCAGCACACATGTGAGTATTCCTTTCAATTCGTGGTGCTTCCATCCACCAGTTCCGCCGGTTCCAGCATCGGCACGACTTCTGATGCTGGTCTTCCGCGTAACAGCCACAGATTCGGCGCCAGGAGGATGGCACTGGTCACAAATGCAGCCCGTAGCGAGCGATTGCCGATTGCGCCCAGGGGCAACCCGCCCGCCAGTTGCCCTAGCGCGTCACTTTGCCCGCCGAGCGAGAGCACCGTTGCCCGCACCCGCGAGTCGTCGATCTGGGCGTTTTGCCAGGTGCTCAGCAGAGGGCCGATCAGTCTACGTGCCACACTGAAACCGAGAAAAGCGATCACTGCGATACCAATGTGTGGCGCCAGCCCGTAGATCAATAGCCCCGCAACCATCACAGCCGTAAACCCGAACACCAGCCGTTGCGTCTGGCGCTGATCGTCGGAGCGCAGGCGGCGACGTAGCACTTCGGCGGCAACGATTGCGAGCAACATCTCAACCCCGCCGAGGGCCGCAAGCAGCACAATTGGCGCAAAAGGAGTCAGCGTAGCCAGATCAAAGGTGAGTACCAGATGGCTTTGCCACAGCCGATCCCACGCTTCGCTGAACAACCCAAAGAAGAACAGCACAGCGAGGAGTCGTAGGAGATACGGACGGCGGCGTACCAGCCGTGCACCGTCACGCAAGGTCGTTGCCATACGGTGCCAGGTAGTGCGTTCATCATCAGCAGCGCGGTGAAAATGGGTTTCGGGCATAGCAATCAGACAATACGCGGCACCGATAATGAACAGGCATCCGCCTACCAGGACCGGCAACCCCAGGGCTATGCTGCCCAGCACGGCACTACCGGCCAGACCGCAAAGTGCTGCAACCCGTGCCACCTGCTCACCGCGCAACAGGGCTGCTCCGAGGCGTTCCTGACCCAGCTCATCGGCCAGCCAGGCATCATAGGCGCCACTGACGCACGTGACCCCCACCCCCCAGATAACAGCGCCCAGAACGGCAACCGGAAACGTCGGCACAAGCGCTTGCAACAGATAGGCCCCTCCGGTGAGCGTGAAACCGAGCATGATTGAGAGCCGACGGCTGATCAGATCGGCGATCACGCCGGTGGGCACTTCGCAGAGGAGAATCGTTATCTCAAGCACTGATCCGACCAGAACCAGTTGAAGCGGCGACATGTTCACTACCGTTAGTTGATAAACTGTGAACCCTGTCCAGATCAAGACGTGAGCACCATCAATGAGAAAGCTCAGGATCAGATGTGTACGGTAGGCAGGATTCACAGACAAACATTCCTTCTTCAGATGCAGGCGAAAGGTACGTATGAATATACCGCGGCCATTTCAGGAGCGGTTGACAGCGCTGACGTTGCGCGGTAGGGTGTAGCTTGTATCATATAATGCCGTTTGTTAGTGTATGCTAATTACAAAAATTTGTCAAGTTAAAAGTTATAAAATAGTACATATTAGTGAAGGGATGGTGTGTGTGCCCTATGCGGGGTACCC
>BPGU01000017.1 GCA_026003195.1 Armatimonadota bacterium | reverse complement strand
ACAGCACTGCTTGTTGTAGGGCTGCGTGCCAGAAAGATTCCCCACGTTCCAGGTAATCGTCTGTCCGCTCACACTCACAGGACACGAGGCACTGATAAACTGTGCCCCAGTGGGCAGAGCGTCTGTTACTACGCCGTTTACCAGGTTGAGCTGTCCGTTCCAGCCCCATTGCCCGGGGTTGTTGGTCACGCAGATCAGGTATGTCGCCGTATCGCCGGGGAACACACGCGGGCAATTCCCGCCGACGTACGTCGAACCGAGCAACTGCTTTTGGATGCTCCAGGTACTGGAGGCTTGAGCTGTTGTGGTCACGTACGGTGTACAGAATTCTCGTGTGACAGGTTGCCCGTTGATGAGAACAGTCCCATAGAGGCATGCCCTATTCCGTGCCGATGCTTGATTACACGTGATGCCATTAGGGAAGGAGGCGACAATGGTCAGTGAGCCAGAACACCCACTCGGCTGCGGACCCCAACTAACGCTGACCACGCCATTGGTACCGGGTGCCGGTGTGGAAGTTGTGTATCCACCGCAAGCGGTTGCGACTGAGAGGCTCTGGAAGACCAGAGCTGGTGGGAGTGCATCGGTGATCGTCACGTTCTGCGTTCCAGTGGGGAAGGAAAAGTAAATCGTGTACGAGAACGTCACCCCCGAAGGGATCTGGGTGTTGCTGACGACCTTCTTGAGCCAGAAGCCCGTCAGCGAATCGGAGGCTTCGGCGATGTTGTTGCTCTGTGCTGCAAGCGGGAGCATCCATCCGCTCAGGAGCAGTACGCCGAGCAGCAGCACAACCCTGGAAATACGCCATGGGAAAGAACACCGCGCACTCTGCGCAGAAGTGGGAGCAATCACTGACCACATCATGGGGACACCATCTGAGAAAGTGGAACAAAAACCCTCATCGCTCTGCATTCAAGGTGAACACGCAATGGTGTCCCCCTCGGATGCACAGGGCGCGTATACACACGTTCGGCACTTGGTGTTCCCGACGCCCACCGCAAAAGTAGGCATTTGACAAAAAAAAACGGGCAGCCCTCCGGCGAGAGCTGCCCGTTGGGTTTGTGATGCGGCGCTACCGCACGATGCGGAGCGGTGCGGTGAGCACACCATCGCTGGTGCGGAGTCGCAGGATGTAGCTGCCCGTGGGCAAATCTGCCGTGCTCATGCCGAAGGAGTTCGGTCCTGCAGGCATCCAACCCAGCTCGGCTTTGAGCTGGCACTTGCCAAGCAGGTCGCAGAGCTCGACTGTAACCTCGCTCGGACGTGCCAAGACGTACTCGACCCGTACCTCCTCGGCTGCCGGGTTCGGCACAACCTGCAGGATGCCGCTGGAACCGCCTGCTGGCTTGACGACCTCGACCGGTACCGAGGTCACCTGCATCGCCGCCTTTGCCGTGTCGCTTGCGATGGGGTTCCCATCGGCATCGTAGAAGGTCACGGCAACGCGCGGGGTGTCAGGTCGTGGCTCGTTCGACGCCAGTATCGCCCGCAGGATCCACGGTCTAAGTGTATCCGGTTCCGTGTTCGGAATGCAGGTTTCCAACTTAATCAGCACCCATTGTCCGGTAGTTGCCTTGTTGAATACGACACCACCGCACCATTCAAAACCGCGTCCGGCTTCACGCTCATCAGGGGTGAGGCCATCGTCAATACTTGCCCCAACAATATTCCAACCTCGGTCTGGCGATACTAATGCACAGTAACCTCCATGGAGAGCTCTTTTCGGCGGAATCCTCAGTCCCCAATGTAGTATCGTTGTGTCAATCGTTGTTTCGAGTAGCCGCGCAACCCGAGTTTGGGCTTCAATCGGATGGAGTACCACATCGCCAGGGAAAACTATCGCGCATAGCTTCGGATTCGGCTTGGCGCACCAGTTCGGATAGGTGAGCACGCAGGTATCCCCATCGCAGTGGATTATAGTGAGCGTCACACTTCCGGTCCAGTTGCACGTGTAGTCCACCCCAAGGTTGAACTGAACAGTGCTAGTTGCTGCTGCGCCTTGAGGAGCAGTTGTACCAGGAGCACAAGCCATCGAGATCTGGCTATAGGGCGGAGTGCCGCTGGTTGTGTACCCCCAGCTGCGGTACCCACCATCTACCATCAATCCGCCACCCGTCCACACGTAGGTCGGCGAACACGGAGGAGGACTCAACGAGATGTTGACCTGCTTTATCGGGGAGGCGGGTTGCTTTTGGTTGAAAATCTTGAATGTACGCCAGGACTGCTGGAGGTTGTTGAAAATGTAGGGCGTCACCACCAGGCTATCGCACTTGGTGATGGGAGCGCGCGCACAGCGGAGAGTGAGCGTATCGTAGCAAACCTTGTTGGGACCGTGCTTGATCGCCAAGATGAGTGTCACAACACCGCTGGCGGTCGTTGGGGTGACCTCCATTGCGAGATTCATCGGGCTGTTGGTACAGGCTGGCGTAAACGTGATGGTGCCACTTGTCTGCCCATATGGGTTGGGATATGAGGCAGTGCAACCGGTGAAGTTCGTAATGCTCTCCATTGTCCCACCCGAGAGCGACCAGTTGATCTGGGTGACCCCGATGGGGCTTGTCACTGGGAAAATTGGAATCGTGAACTGGCAGCAGGCACTATCAAGCCGGGGCTTCCCAATCGTATCGCACGGTGGCGGTGCGGTGCAGTTGAGGAAGTCGTACTGCAAGACCTGACCTTGGGCAATCGTCACGATATATGGACCTCCCGAGGGCGTTGATGGCGTAAAGCCTGGCTTGACTTGCTCGGTAAGTGTGTACGTGCCAGGAGGCACTTGGATGCTATACCACCCATCGCTTCCTGTGGTTGCAGAGAAAGTGTTGTTCCCTGCGGTTGCTGTTATCGTCCATCCGCTGAGTGCAGGCTCGCCTTGGTCTATCTTGCCGTTGCAGTTGAGGTCGTGGATCTTTTGCCCCACAATCCAACACCTCGACTGGCTGCAACAGGTATCAGCAAGCAGCGTAGCCGCTGGACCAAGCGCCATGATACTACCCGAAATGTCGAGCCCAAAGGCGACCTGATGGGTGTTTCTTACGTAAACCCGGATACAGCACGTACCACTTTGCAGGCTCACTGTATCCCGATAAATCCGAGGCGGTGTCTTGAACCAATTGTGCGTGTAATTGGGCGTGCGGTTGGTCATCTTCTGTCCGCAGACAAGGATCGAATCCACGATGTCATCGGCAAGCACCTGAAGTTCGACGACCGCACGCGTTCGTCCTTCGGTGCAGAAACAACGCTCGAAGACATAGACACCATTGGTGCTGTTGGTAGGACTGTTGTAAACTGCGATCCACTGCGAGCCGGCGAGAGGCCCACCCCAGCAACCAAAGGAACCACAGTTTGTAATCACGCTGGCCGGTCGTGGTTCGTTTGTAGTCGGGAGTGGGTCGGAGATGACGATCCAGTTCGGGTCGTAGGACGTTGGGGTAATCGGAATCACTGAACCTGTCGCTGGGTTATAGCCAGTGCTGATGTTGATGGATGGGACAAGGCAGCCACCCTGGAACCCTACATCGCTCGTTCCACACTGACCTACGATAACGATCCAGCAAAGCGTTTGTTCGTTCGCATTTCGGAACGTCACACGAAACTGTTGTGGAGCTGGACCACTGACGTACAACCTTCCGATTGGGTATGCTGAAGTCGAGGTCGGATAGCTCCCTGGCCCAGTCAAAAACCACCATGCACCGCTGCTGTTACCAACAGCGACGGATGGTGAGATCGGTGCTGCGTTCCAGATTTGCGTTGACGAAGCGATGGGATCAAAGCGAACGGAATAGACATCGTTTCGACTGTTAATGAGTTCGACGCGATAGATACATCGCTCGACAGGACCCATCTGTGCCATGATAGTATCCTTGCCGATTGGGATGATGTTGACGCTGACGCCGCACGGCTGCTGTGCGTGCAACGGCATCGTAAGCAGCACTGCTGCAATGGTGACTCCCCAGCGGAAGCCACGACGAAGCACTTCAAACAGAGCATTCATGGTTGAACTCCAGATTGTTGAACATTAGTTGAACAAACAAAGAGATGTTGCATGCTCTACCTCCCACACGCTGCATTGGATCTATCAGATGCTTCAGTGTAGCCCCTATCCTCTGGAGGAGGCCTTGGCTTACTCCAAAAGCAGAATAATTCTGCGCATCGCAAGTCTGCCATGCGCCTTCTCTCACGCGCGGCAAGGATCGCTGCGCTGCGCAAGAACCACCACCGCTGTTGCATCGGTACGCCTTGCAATCTTTGTGCGTCAAAGACCGCGTACACCGCAAGTTTGTTCCTCCAACCCTTCCTGCGCAAAATATACAAAACCAATTCACAAATCGCTTCAGTGATTTTGCACTTCGCAGGTGCGTGCGAACGTTATTCCTCTCGATAAAGCTGCACCAGATGCTTTACTACGCCGGGATCGGCAAGCGTTGTTGTGTCACCAAGCACGTGTCCTTCGGCAATATCGCGCAGGAGTCGTCGCATGATTTTCCCCGAGCGGGTCTTAGGAAGCTCTGCGGTGAAGTGCACTTCCGCCGGCCGCGCGAGCGCTCCTATCCGTTCGACGACGTAGTCCTTGAGCTCATCGGCCAGTCCTGCATGCATCGGGAAGGATTCCCGCACCGTGATAAACGCAACCGGCACCTGTCCCTTCACTGCGTCAGTTCGACCGATCACCGCCGCCTCGGCAACTGCCGGATGCTCGACGAGGATGCTTTCGAGTTCCATCGTGCTGAGCCGATGCCCAGCAACGTTGAGGACATCATCTGTTCGTCCAAGAAGCCAATAGTAACCGTCTCTATCGCATGTGGCTGCATCACCAGTGAAATACTTGCCTGGGAAGCGTGACCAGTACGTTTCCACATAGCGCGCGTGGTCGCCCCAGATTGTGCGCGACATCGCTGGCCATGGATGCTCCAGGACCAAATAGCCGCGCCTACCAGGAGTCACCCGATCGCCGCTATCGTCGAGCACAGAGGCGCGGAACCCTGGCAGTGGTCGTGTTGCTGAACCTGGCTTGAGTGGTGTTATTCCAGGCAGCGGCGCAATGACGATACACCCTGTTTCCGTCTGCCACCACGTATCCACAACCGGACAGCGCTTGCCACCGATGTTCTCCCAATACCATAGCCACGCTTCTGGGTTGATCGGCTCTCCCACGCTGCCAAGTAACCGAAGACTTTCAAGATTGTGTCGCCGCACGTACTCTTCGCCCCAGCGCATCATCGTTCGAATCGCGGTCGGTGCGGTGTAGAGGATCGTCACACCGTACTTTTCGACGAGCGCCCACCACCGATCGCGATCGGGATAGTCCGGAGCACCTTCGTACATGAGGACCGTCGCGCCATTGGCAAGCGGCCCATAGACGACGTAGCTATGGCCGGTAATCCAGCCGATGTCAGCAGTGCACCAGTAGACGTCCTCATCGGCGAGGTCGAAGACCCAGTGGGTCGTCGCGGCAACACCTGTGAGATACCCAGCAGTAGTATGGAGCTGCCCTTTGGGTTTCCCTGTCGTCCCGCTCGTGTAGAGGATGAACAGTGGGTCTTCGCTCTCCATCGGCTCCGGAGGGCAACTCGGCGGGACCTCCTCCATCAGACGATGCCACCAGTGGTCGCGCCCACTCTGCATCGGAACATGTGTGGCGTCTTCCACTCCACGATGGACGACAACTACATGCCGAATGCTTGGGCACTGCTCGAGCGCTCGATCAGCGTTGCGCTTGAGTGGAACGATGCTCCCCCGTCGCCAGCCACCGTCGGCGGTAATGAGCACGCTGCTCTGGGAGTCATTGATTCGTTCGCGGAGAGCCTCAGCGGAAAACCCACCGAACACAACGCTATGGATCGCGCCAATTCGGGCACACGCAAGCATTGCAATAGCAGCTTCGGGAATCATGGGTAGATAGATCGTCACTCGATCCCCTTTGCGTACACCGAGCGAGAGCAGGACGTTCGCAAAGCGCTGTATCTGGCGATAGAGGTCGTAGTAGGTCAGCACGCGCACATCCCCTGGTTCGCCCTCCCAGATGATCGCCGCTTTGTTTCGGCGCCATGAGTGAGCGTGCCGATCTACACAGTTTGCTGCTGCGTTGAGTTTGCCATCCCCGAACCACTCCACCCACGGCGGCTGCGTTCCGGGAGCAGGCGGCTGCCAGCGGAGCGCTCGCGAGGGTAGCACGATCCAGGTAAGATACTGCCGCGCAACGTGGAGCCAGAATTGAGCGTGGTTGCCGTGCGCGCTGTCCCTCGAAATCAATCTGCAACGGCGTCCGACGCTGCCAGTGATCGAGCTGAATGACCACATCGCTCGAAAAATCGAGAGCGGAACGCATGCTGCTGCTCCATCGGTGCTCCGGCGAAGAGTAGTCACGAGGCAAATTTAGCGACGCACATTAGAACGACCACTGCAGCTCCACACCAACCGTGCGCGGCTGCGGGGGCCCCCAGACGTAATTGCTATCGCGGTAGCGGCCGCGGTCGAAGTCCCGCTGGTATGCATTGAACATGTTGCTAATTCGCGCGCCGAGCGTGAGAGCGCTGTTGCCTTGGAGCAATGCTCCCAGACGATACCGGACACTGGCACTGCAATCAAGCATTGATGGTGTTCGCACAAGTCGGTCACCATTGGCTGCCATGTGTGGAACGAACATCGCACCAGTCAGCACTGCTGACGCCAGGCATTCCCACTGGTCACCAATTGGGATACGCAACATTGCCGAGCCATACAGGTCCGGTGTGCGCAGGAAGCGGGGTTCCGGTGGCATCTGCTTGGACCACGCGACAGGCTGATCGTACCAAGAACGCTGCAGCGTGAACGTTACCACCAACTCGAGGTTGTTCCATTCGAGTTGCCCCTCGCAGCTTACGCCGACTACGCGAGCGCCAGAGCCATTGGTACGTAGCAGAATGCGATTGCCGATCGAATCGAGGCCATCGTCGGTTAGCACGAATGGATCGCGCAGAGACGTGCCGAAGCCATCGAAGCTCAGCTCGGCGATGTACCCATCTCCTTGGAAGCGATGTGTCATCGAAAGGGATAGGCTCTGCGCCGATTCTTTTCGGAGTTGTGGATCGAGACGGATCAGCGAGACGCCTCCGCTTGCGAAGGCAATGTGCATATCGGTTTCGAAGGCTTGCGGAGCACGGAACCCTTCACCGTAGTTGAGACGGAACTCCCACCGTTCCGACGGGCGCCAGAGAAGTCCAGCCCGCCAGAGGAGCACTGCTCCACGGATCGCATCGTGCCAAGCCAGGCGAAGTCCACTGACTGCAGAAACACGCGGCAGGATTTCCTCATTGACTTGCGCAAATATCCCTCCCTGCCCAAGCTGCTGATCAATCTTGTACCCGTACGCTTCGATCGCATCACTGGTACGATCGAATTGATACTCCGCTCCAATTGTCGTGCGAAGTGGCAGGTGAAACGTCCCTTGCCAACCGACAATTCCATACATGCTCCGAGTTCGTCCCCAACCATCTGCATGGTCTACGCCGGTATAGTGGACCCTCGTTGTTGCATTGGTTGCAGCGTAGAGTTCCCAGCGATGCTGGCCGACGTGCGCAGTGTAGCTCGCTGTGAAAAACAGAATGTCGTGCAGGCGATATTCCGCTTGATCGGCACGGTCTGGGGGCTGATCGAGGAGATTGCCTCCACGCCGTTCTTCGTTGATGAACGCAAGGCTGGTATAGACCCTGCCGTTGCCAAGTCCAAATGAAGCGTTTGCACCAATTGCAACATTCCGAAGTCGAGCAAGTTCAGTGTAGCCATCACCATTGGCATCATATCCTCCGCGAGTGCGATAGTGTGCGGTCAATGCGAACGCATTCTCTTGGCCACTGCGATGCATGACAGTTGCATTTGTCGCGAGTTCCACTGTGGCACTACCGATGAGATTCAGATTCGATGTGACAAAACCACCTTGTTCCCATGTATCCCGCGTTACAAGATTGATCACTCCCGCAATCGCTGATGAGCCATAGAGTACCGATGCTGCCCCACGCACCACTTCGATCCGTTCGAGCATCGCCGTCGGGAATTGATCCAATCCGTAGAGCGAAACAAGGGGAGATACAATCGGACGTCCATTGACAAGAATCTGCGTGTACGCACCAGCCAAACCGTTCAACCGTACTTGCGAATAGTTACACGTCTGGCAGTTGATTTCTGTCCGCACGCCAGGAACGTAACAGAGGGTCGAACCAACCGACGGCATCCCAAGACGACGGAATAATTGCTTGGAGAGGACACTTACCATCGACGGCGACTGGGAGCGCTCGATCGGGGACCGTTCTGCTGTAACGATGATTTCATGCACATTGTAACTCGGGTGGTTAGCGCTACTATCCTCCGAATCATGTGAGGTTCCAAGACATGCAGTGGAAAGTAAAATCATTCCAGCTACGACACAGATTGAGAATGCCATATTTGCCTACACTAATAGTTGCAATTAGTCAGGGCTAAAATACGGCAACGCTCGTCCACGGCTATTTTTGCTTTGCAACGTAAACCCCGACACGCCGTGTCATGCCGACACTCTCCCAGGAGAATTACCTGAAAGCCATCTGGCACTTAGCGTCGGAAGGGAAAGTCACACTCCAGCGGCTGGCATCGCATTTGGATGTTAGTCCCGCATCAACTCTGGCAATGGTGCGCAAGTTGGCCGCTGCCAACCTTGCTACCTATCACCGGAATTCTGGGGTGAGACTGACGGCGAAAGGCCGCACCTTGGCACTCGACGTCGTCCGGCGACATCGCCTGTGGGAGCTATTTCTCACAACCAAGCTCGGGTACCGCTGGGACGAAGTTCACCGCATCGCCGAGGAACTCGAGCACATCAACATCCCTGACCTTGCGGACCGGCTCGATGCATTTCTGGGATTTCCGACCTACGATCCGCATGGCGACCCAATTCCTCAGCGTGATGGAACCCTTCCTCCGCAGTCGAAGCAGACCCTGGCAGAGCAACCGCCGGGTCGTTACCAAATCGTCGGACTCAAGAGCACACACGAAACTGTACTGGCTCAACTCGCGCACGTGAAGCTTGCATTAGGTCAAGTCGTTGAACTGCGTGCGCGATTGCCCTACGATGGTACAGTGGTGCTCCAGATTGGGAGGCGACAGCAGCACCTGAGTAAACAGCTCGCCGAACAGCTGTTGGTGACACCATCAGCGTAAAAAAAAATCCTTTGCCTCGGCATAGCCTCTGACACTATCTTTGCACTGTCCAGCCGGCGCATTCATTGCAGCAAGAATGTGCCACCTCAGTTGCAAACCGCTTGCGGAATATCGCTCATGGAGGCGTTGACGTCGGACCGTGATATTGCGGCCGATCCGACTCTTGCGTCGTTGCTCGAGCGTGCACCCGATGATGCCACTCGTATCGAGCTGCTCATTGCGCGTGCGCGTCAGCTGCAATCGCAACACCCTCAGCAGGCGATTGCCTACGCACACCGCGCCCTGGAACTTGCCGAGCAGCATTCCTTTGCCAAAGCCATCGCTGAATCGAAGGCGGTCCTCGGATACGCTGCTGCCGCAAATGCAGAGTTCGAGCGCGCCGTCGAGCAACTCGAAGATGCGCTGACCAGCTATGCTCAACTCGGAAACCGTGACGATGCCATCCATGTGGCCTCGACACTGGCTGGGCTTTACTTCAAACTTTCCCGCTTCGATAAAGCACTCCTGCATCTGCACAATGCCCTCTCGCTGTGCGAGCAAAGCAACATCGTACAGCCACTGGCTGCACTGCACTCGAATATTGCGTCTATTTACCAAGAGCTCGGACAGCTCGACTTAGCACTCGAGCACTACCTCAAAGCGCTCGACATCAAAGAGCAGCATGGAAAAGCACCCGTCAGCATCGCGGTGACGGTCAACAACATCGCAAGCGTTTACTACCGCCTCGGACATTACGAAACCGCTCTCGACTACACACAGCAAGCGCTTGCGTGGCTCGAACACGAAGGACAAGAGCAGGAGCTTCTTGCCACACTCGAGAATATGGGGCGAA
>BPGU01000016.1 GCA_026003195.1 Armatimonadota bacterium | reverse complement strand
GCTACATTAAAGGCCGTGCGGGCGTAGCTCAGGTGGTAGAGCATCTGCCTTCCAAGCAGATGGTCGCGCGTTCGAGTCGCGTCGCCCGCTCCAGTAGCGAAACATCCCACCCGTTGCGGTGGGATGTTTTATTTGTAGAGATAATCCTGTTTTCGATGCACTATAACGGAATGAAGACGGACGGTGGTTCCCCGTATAGCAGGTGCTTGATTCGACATAAAACTTCGTTCCATTCTCAATTGTGGAGGTTACAATGAACCGAACTCAGCAGAGCCGACTATTTCCAATCATTGTTGGTGGGTACGGTGTGCTATTGGCAATCGTCGGGCTGATCTTTCTTGTTTTTGGCCTGATTAATCTATCAGGGCGTGGGATGGAGGGGCTGGCTGCACAGGTCGGGATTGTTTTCGTAAGTGTGCCTTCGCTGGTTTTCGCTATGCTGCTGCTGGTGTGTGCGGTTGGTCTCTGGCTTGAACGACGCTGGGCGTTGAGGATGGCGCTGCTGCTCGCGGTTATTCAGTTGCTGGTTGGCGTTTTGATAAGTTTCGTACCTGCTGAGATAGCGTATGCCGGTATCGTTGGGGCACTGATTGCCGCGGCAGCACTGTGGTATATCGTCAGACGAATGCGGGCTGGTGGGTAGGAGGCAGTACGCTCTCACCCCCAGTCCCTCTCCCGCGTGCGCTATGCATAACCCATACCTGGTGTCAACCACGTGCTTATCAGCGGGGATGATCGCTATTGGTGTTGTTTTGAACGACTGGACCGGTGGCAATGCACCGCTTCAGCCGTGGTATCACGTGCTGAATGGGTTGCCTTACACGCGCATCATGTGCGTGTCGCGCAGTTTGGAGTGCGGCAGCCATGCTGCCGCGCCAGTCGTACTCACGATCCGGCGCGGATTGCAGTGGACTCCCGTGCCGGTACGTAACTCTGATGATGGGGATGGCTGAACGCAGGCCGGCAGCCTGCCCCACAGCGTGCTCGTGCCGGTGGTGTGTCGAGGCGGGTTCCGTAGGGGCGGGTTCTCAACCCGCCCCTACGGACGGTACCTGTACCGTTCACCTGACCATCCACGGGATGTGGTGGATGGGAATGTCTTGCATCGCGTGCCATGGCGTGCCATGGATGGTTGTTCAGAGGTGATCGCAGCCGCTACGCTCCCCGCTCCCACGCAGCGCTATGCATCACTCATACCCAGGTTGTCACCTTCTTCGCTCATGAGCAGCGCCTATCTCATTGTGCGCAATACTATCGCGTTGCATCGCTGTCGCGTGGGTCTTACGTCACGAATGGGCAGCGGATGGTCGCAGTGGTAGCGGCGGTAGACGGTGTCTCCGACCGTGGGGCAGGCTGGAAGTCTGCCGGCGGGGCCAGCACCTGCCGGCGGTGGCAAGGACTCCGGCACGCAGACTGGAAGCCAGTGCCACGGGGAACGCTTGCAGCCTGGCATAACGCAGTGTGACATGTGGGTAATGAAAAGCCCACAGCGCGGGAAAGAGGACGCAGAAGCCTGCATCGGGACGTTCTGATCGTGTCCCCGACCCAGCTCTGCCGGCATTCCACGTGCATCACCGGGCTACAACACGCACGGTGATGTGATATAATTTTTCCATGCATTTGGGACATCCCTTGAGTAACATCAATAACAATGCCAGCGTACCGTGATAGTGTACCATTTATGGTTCCCTACCAGCCTGACCCGCTCTTCCGGGGGCGGGATAAAGAGCTTGCCGACCTCGAACAACTGCTGTGCGGTCATAAGCAGGTGACAGTGGTGATCAGTGGGATGGCCGGCGTGGGCAAGAGCCAACTGGCCGGCGAGTGTGCCCACCGGCTCCGTGACCACTTCCCCGGTGGAGTCTTCTGGCTGTCGATGACCAACCCTGATGCCATCCAGGTCCAGGTAGCACTCTGCGGTGGGCCTGAGGGGCTGAACTTGCCCGGTTGGGACGGGTTAAGCCTGGAGGATCGGATAGCCGCCGTCAAACGGGCGTGGGCGATGCCGGTGCGTCGCCTGATCATCTTCGATAATCTGGAGGATAAGAACCTGCTGAAGCAGTGGCGGCCAAAAACCGGTGGTGGGCAGGTGCTGGTCACCAGCCGGCGCGGTGACTGGCGGAAGTCTGATGGCGTCACTGTATTGCCGTTGCGTCCGCTGGATCGGTCGGCGAGCTATCAGGTACTGCTGGAACCACGGGCGTATGAGCAGGAAGCGCAGATTGAGGCATGGCTGGCCGATGCGCAGCAGCGGGCGGCAGCCGATGCTATCTGTGATGAGCTGGGAGACCTGCCCCTGGCGCTGGCGCTGGCCGGTGCCTGCCTGGCCGCCAACCCGCGGCTGGCGCCGGCCGACTATCACCAGCGCTTACAAGAATTGTTGCAGGCCGATCCAGCGCTGACTGAGGCGATGGCGGCGGTAGCCGACTTGCCAACCAGGTATCGGCGTGGCGTTGCCGCTACGCTGGCATTGAGTTACGCACAGCTTACTCCAGAAGATGATGCCGCAGCACTGACCATGTTCCACCGATTGGCCTGGCTGGCGGCGCTACCGGTCCCGGAGGCGCTCCTGACCGCGCTGAGCGACGGTCAGGCCCCCGACCCGGCCCTGCGTCGACTGCGAGCAGTTGGGCTGATTGACCGCCGCGAAGTACAGCTCCACCGCCTGGTTGCTGCCTTTGGCCGCGAGCGCGACCCGGAACCGGCAGCGACCCTCTCTGCCACCGTAGAGGCAGCGCTGGCGGTGATGGATAACCAGGACCTGAATAAGATGCCGCTGGCCGGGATACCTTACCGACCACATCTGGAGGAGCTGTGCCGGCACACGGATCGGCTGGCAGGAGCGCTGGCGGCCCGGCTGCTCACGACAACCGGCCGGTTGCTCTACGCTCAGGGTGACTACACTGTTGCCCGTCGACAGTTTGAACAGGCGCTAACTATTCACGACCGTACCCTTGGCCCCGACCACCCCGATACGGCTACCAGCCTGACCGATCTGGCCTTGTGTTTGAATGCGCAAGGGGAGTATGCGGTGTCCCGCCCGCTCTTTGAACGAGCGCTGGCGATCCGTGAACGCGCCCTCGGCCCCGACCACCCCGATACGGCCCAAAGCCTGAACAATCTGGCCGTGTGTTTGGATGCGCAGGGGGAGTACGCGGCAGCCCGCCCGCTCCTGGAACGGGCACTGGCGATTGCCAAACGCACCCTTGGTCCTGATCACCCTAATACGGCCATCAGTCTGAACAATCTGGCCGTGTGTTTGGATGCGCAGGGGGAGTACGCGGCAGCTCGCCCGCTCTTTGAACGGGCGCTGGCGATCCGTGAACGCAGCCTCGGCCCTGACCACCCGCAGACGGTTAATAGCCTGACCGATCTGGCCGAGTGCTTGCTGATGCAGGAAGAGTACGCGGCAGCCCGCCCACTCTTTGAACGGGCGCTGGCGATTCGTGAACGTAGTCTTGGCCCAGACCACCCGCAGACGGCTGATAGCCTGACCGATCTGGCCGAGTGCTTGCTGATGCAGGAAGAGTACGCGGCAGCTCGCCCGCTCTACGAACGGGCACTGGCGATATACGAACGTAGTCTCGGCCCTGACCATCCGCAGACGGCTAATAGCCTGATCGATCTGGCCGAGTGCTTGCAGGCGCTGGGAGAGTACGCGACGGCCCGCTCGCTCTTAGAACGGGCACTAACTATTACCGAACGCACCCTCGGTTCCAACCACCCGCAGACGGCTGAAAGCCTGACCAATCTGGCCTTGTGTTTGGAAGCGCAGGGGAAGTACGCGGCGGCCCGCCCACTCTACGAACGGGTGCTGGCGATATGTGAACGCAGCCTCGGCCCCGACCACCCGGATACGGTCCAAAGCCTGACCAATCTGGCCGGGGTGTTGGAGGCGCAGGGGAAGTACGCGGCAGCCCGCCCGCTCTACGAACGGGTACTGACCATTGTTGAACGTAACCTTGGCCCTGACCACCCGCAGACGGCTGCCAGTCTGACCGATCTGGCCGAGTGCTTACAGGCGCAGGGAAAGTACACGGCAGCCCGCCCGCTCTACGAACGGGCACTGGCGATATACGAACGCAGTCTCGGCCCTGACCACCCGCAGACGGCTGCCAGTCTGACCGATCTGGCCGTGTGTTTGGAGGCGCAGGGGGAGTACACGGCAGCCCGCCCGCTCCTGGAACGGGCACTGGCGATATATGAACGCAGTCTCGGCTCCAACCACCCACAGACGGCTGCCAGCATGACCAATCTGGCCGGGTTGTTCTATGCGCAGGAGAAATACGCAGCGGCCCGTCCGCTCTTTGAACGGGCACTGGCGATATACGAACGCAGCTTTGGCCCTGACCACCCCGATGTGGCTACCACCCTGAACAATCTGGCCGTGTGTTTGTGGGCACAGGGGAAGTATGCAGCGGCCCGCCCGCTGTTGGAACGGGCGCTGGCGATATACGAGCGCAGCCTTGGCCCTGATCACCCGCAGACACGCCTGATGCGCAAACAGATGATCACACTACGTAACAGCGATATGCGGTGACTTCAATTCCTGACCATACCGGCCTTCCCCGCATTGCGGTGCCCGTCAGCGCGATCCGTGCTTATTTCGCCCATCACCACCCTGCACCGCGCCCGGTGATGTGATATACTTATCCTATGCGGTATCTCTAATGTGACATAACAACAACGATGCCTGCCGTCCTGACTCTCGAACTTCTGCCGACCACCGATCAGCGTTACGAGCTGCGGTTGGAATTGGAGAGCGATGACCAACGTCATCGTCCACCTCAGACCTTCCCCTGTGGGCCGTTTGATGCCGATGCGCTGCGTGCCTTGCTGGGCAGTGATCCCGATACCTACGGTGCGGCACTGGGCCGGGCGCTGTTTGCCGACCCGCAGGCGGTTGCCAAATACTGCGAGTTGCGGGCGGCAGCGCTGAATCGGAATAACAGCCACGCTGTATCGGTGCAGCTCATTCTGCCCGCTGCGTTGCAGGGGCTGCGCTGGGAGTTGCTGCGCGACCCGGTGAGCGGGCAGCCGGTTGGGTGCGATGCTAACGCCTGGTGGTCGCGGTTGTTGCCGGTTGACCATACGACACCAACCCCGCCTGCGCCGGCCAGTGTCCGGCGGGTGTTGCTGGCAGTGGCCGACCCGGTTGATGCGGCGACTTACCGCCTGCCAGCGATTGACGCTGCGGCGTACACCAACCTGCTCCGCGGGGCGCTCGATGGCTGGGAGACAACGGAAATCAGCGCGAATTGGGATGCGGTGCGGAACCAGGTGTACGCCGGCTACGATGTGCTGGTGCTGGTGGCCCACGGGACGCTGGTTGATGGACAGCCCTGGCTGTTCCTGGTCGACGCGCAGCAGCGGGTGGCGCGGCGCTCCGGCACCGATCTGGTGGAGATGCTCAAGAGTCTCGGCGAGCGTTGCCCACGGCTGGTGGTGCTGATCAGTTGTGCCGGTGCCGGCGACGATGACCGGCAGCCGTTGACAGCGTTGGGGCCACTACTTGCCCGCAGCGGCCCACCGGCAGTGATTGCCGCGTATGGTAATCTCTCGCTGGTGACGGCTGCGCGCAGTTTGCCGATCCTGTTCCGTGACCTCCGGCTGCACGGACAGATTGACCGTGCCCTCAACGCCGCCCGCCTGGCCGCCCGCCAGGATGGCCGCTCCGACTGGTGGGCATTGACCCTGTTCAGCCGGTTGCGCACTGGTCGACTCTGGGTGTCTGCACCGGTTCACAAGCCCGATAATGCACCGTTCTTCAGGGGGCGTGAAGATGACAATGCTGCCGCTCGTCAACGGTCTGAACAGGTACCAACCATTGTCGAACACACCCTTGATCCTAATCACCCCACTACAGCTATCAGTCTGAACAATCTGGCTGAGTGCTTACGTGCCCAGGGTGACTATGCTGCTGCTCGTCCGCTGTTTGAACAGGCGCTAGCTATACTTGAACGCACCATTGGCCCTGACCACCCCGATACAGCTCACAGCTTGAATACTTTGGCTAGTTTGCTTTACGCCCAGGGCGACTATGCTGCCGCTCGCCCGCTGTTTGAACGGGCACTGGCGATTCGTGAACGCAGTCTCGGCCCCGATCACCCTGCTACAGCCATCAGCATGAACAATCTGGCTGAGTGCTTACGCGCTCAGGGTGACTACGCTGCTGCTCGTCCGCTGTTTGAACAGGCGCTAGCTATACTTGAACGCACCATTGGCCCTGACCACCCCGATACGGCTCACAGCTTGAATACTTTGGCTGGTTTGCTTTACGCCCAGGGCGACTATGCTGCTGCTTGCCCACTGTTTGAACGAGCGCTGGCGATCCGCGAACGCAGTCTCGGTCTCGACCACCCTGCTACAGCTATCAGCATGAACAATCTGGCTGAATGTTTGCAAGCTCAGGGGGAGTACGCAGCGGCCCGTCCGCTCTACGAACAGGCGCTGGCTATATTTGAACGCACCCTCGGCCCTGACCACCCCGATACGGCTCACAGCTTGAATACTTTGGCTGGTTTGCTTTACGCCCAGGGCGACTATGCTGCTGCTCGCCCACTGTTTGAACGGGCGCTGGCGATCCGCGAACGCAGTCTCGGCCCCAGTCACTAATAGCTCGAACACTGTGGTCAGTTTGCTTTTCGTACAGGGTAACTATGCTGCCACCTTTACACAGTAAATTTGTGGTTGTTTAATGCTAGAACTGAGCCTCAGTGGTTACAAGGGTATGCTATACTTTCCTCCGTACCCGCTACATGCATTCGCGATAACAGACACGACAGAGAGGAGAGAAGATGCCCACCATTCTAGAGCCTGTTATGAACTTTGAACCATGAAAGAGACAAACCGATGGGCCAGCAAGATGGCGAAGGCGACAACATGCAACCCGGCCAGCGTCTCCGCCACACGTTCGTAGTCACGCACCAGGCGACGGAAGCGCGTCATCCAGGCAAAACTGCGCTCAACCACCCAGCGCCGCGGCAGCAAGACAACGCCTCGCTTGGCGGTCGGCAGCTTGACCACCTCCAGGCGGATGCCGTGGGCGGCGGCCTCAGCTGCCGGTTGCTCACCAGTGTACCCCTGGTCAACGAAGGCCACCTCCACCGCGTCACCAGTTATCTCCTGCATGCGCTGCGCCAGCGCCGCCACCTGCGCCCGATCTTGCTCGTTGGCTGGGGTGACCACAACCGCCAGCAGTTGTCCAAGCGTATCCACGGCCAGATGCACCGTCGCGCCTTTCCGGCGTTTGTGCCCATCGTCGCCGGCACGTCCCCCGCTTTCCGGCGTCGACTGGAGCGTCCGACTGTCCACAATGACGGCACGGGGCTGGGGTGTGCGGTCAGTGATGTCGCGCAGCAGCATCCGTAAATCATGCACCATCTGCTCAAACACGCCCGCCTTCAGCCAGCGCTGGGTCTGGTGATACACCACGTGCCACGGCGGCACGTCATTGGGCAGCATCCGCCATGGCGCACCCGTGCGCAGAAGGTAGCGCAGCCCGTTGTAGACTTCGCGCAGGGGATATTTCCGCTGCGGCGCTTCTTCGTCCATCAGTGTCAAATAGGGCGCAACAAACGCCCACTCCTCATCAGAAACATCACTGGGATAGGCTTTTCGTGTCATAGCGTCATGATATACGAGCAGAACCGAAAAGTCCATAACAGGCTCTAACGCTGGCGCTGGCCGGTTCCTATCTGGCCGCTGATCTGCGGCTGGCGCTGGCCGACTATCACCGGCGGTTGCAGGAGTTATACCAAATCGTCATGATACCATCGCAAGCTCGGCTTCAACGAGATAGGCATAGCCACTGAGGGAGTGGAGGCGCTCACGCGTGTAGGCCGCTAACACAGCTTCAAGTTCGTCCTTCAGGCCCTCCAGATGCGGAAACCACTTCCACGCCATCTGGCGGCGGACATCCTCCCACACGCGCTCAATGGGATTGCGTTCGGGGCTCCAGGCGGGCAGGAAGATGAGCGCGATGTTCTCGGGCAGGCGTAGCGTCTTAGCGGTATGGGCACCACTCCGATCCAACACGATGATGTTGAAGGTGTCCTGATGGCGTTTGGCAAAGCCATCAAGGAAGACCTGCATGTGCGCCGCATCGAGGTTCGGCAACAGTTGGACGTCGGCGTCGCCCGTAGCAGGTGCCACACAGCCGAAACACCAACAATTGGCATACTGATGCTGGATCGTCCCCACCGGCTTGACCCCACGGACGGTGATGCGGCGCCGGCGCACCGTTATCAAGCCCCACCGGCTTTCGTCGTGGCTCCAGATCCGCACCGGACGTGCGTTGGTCGCCGGCACCGCGTGGCGGGCCTGATCTATCAGCGTGGCTTTGAACGCCGCGTCAGCATCAGGGTTTTTTTATATGCCGGGGGCGCACCACCTTCGGGCGGGTCTTCAGCTTGCGATGCACATACTGAGCAACCGCCTTGTAGCTCATCTGAATGCCGTGCTGCGTCGCCAACCAGATCCGTATCTCGTCATAGGATGCCATCCCATCCGGTTGACTCAACCGCTCACGGAGCTCGTCCAGCACCGCTGGGGGAATGGTGGGTGCTTTGCCGGGCGGGGTCCGGATCGTCAGCAGTGCGCTCAGGCCGCCATCGGCATACAGCCGCAGCCAGTCACCGACCGTTTCGCGGTTCACGCCCAAGAGCGGTGCCAGCGCCGTCCGGGTGCGCGCCTGGCCACTGGCAATCAGGTACAGCATCTGCAATCGCTGCCGTTTCTGTCCGTGTCGTTCCCGCCGCATCCGTGCCTTCAGCTCCTGTGCTGATTCCTGAATGACCGGCATCGCCCGATACATCGTCCTCTCCTCCGCATCAGCCCGAATCCCGTCCTCCAGGATAGGACAATATTGCGATGATGTCAAGACGATTTGGTATTACTGGCCGACCCGGCGCTGACTGATGCGATGGCTACTGAAGCTGACCTGTCAACCAAACATCGGCATGGCGTTGTTGCCGCACTGACCCTGAGCTACGCTCAGCTTACCCCGGAGCACGATGCCGCAGCGCTCAGCCTGTTCCACCGGCTGGCCTGGCTGGCCCCGCTACCGATACCGGAGGCGCTCCTGACCGCCTTGAGCGACGGTCAGTCCCCCGACCCGGCCCTGCGTGGGCTGCGGGTGGTTGGGCTAATTGACCGGTATATTGATCGAATTCAGCTTCACCGCCTGATTACCGCCTTTGGCCGCGAGCGTGACCCGGAACCGACAGCGACTCTCAGTGACACTGTGACGGCAGTGCTGGCAGTGATAGGTGATCAGGACCTGGATCGGATGCCGCTGGCGGGGACGCCTCACCGGCCACATCTGGAGGAGCTGTGCCGGCACGCGGATCGGCTGGCGGATGTGCTGGCGGCCCGGCTGCTCATGAAAACAGGCTGGTTGCTCGATATTCAGGGGGCGTATGCCGCGGCCCGCCCACTCTACGAACGGGTGCTGGCGATATGTGAACGCAGCCTCGGCCCCGACCACCCGGATACGGTCCAAAGCCTGACCAATCTGGCCGGGGTGTTGGAGGCGCAGGGGAAGTACGCGGCAGCCCGCCCGCTCTACGAACGGGTACTGACCATTGTTGAACGTAACCTTGGCCCTGACCACCCGCAGACGGCTGCCAGTCTGACCGATCTGGCCGAGTGCTTACAGGCGCAGGGAAAGTACGCGGCAGCCCGCCCGCTCTACGAACGGGCACTGGCGATATACGAACGCAGTCTCGGCCCTGACCACCCGCAGACGGCTGCCAGTCTGACCGATCTGGCCGTGTGTTTGGAGGCGCAGGGGGAGTACACGGCAGCCCGCCCGCTCCTGGAACGGGCACTGGCGATATATGAACGCAGTCTCGGCCCCAACCACCCACAGACGGCTGCCAGCATGACCAATCTGGCCGGGTTGTTCTATGCGCAGGAGAAATACGCAGCGGCCCGTCCGCTCTTTGAACGGGCACTGGCGATATACGAACGCAGCTTTGGCCCTGACCACCCCGATGTGGCTACCACCCTGAACAATCTGGCCGTGTGTTTGTGGGCACAGGGGAAGTATGCAGCGGCCCGCCCGCTGTTGGAACGGGCGCTGGCGATATACGAGCGCAGCCTTGGCCCTGATCACCCGCAGACACGCCTGATGCGCAAACAGATGATCACACTACGTAACAGCGATATGCGGTGACTTCAATTCCTGACCATACCTGCCTTCCCCGCACTGCGATTCCCGCCAGCGCGATCCGGTGATCCATGTTATTTCG
>BPGU01000015.1 GCA_026003195.1 Armatimonadota bacterium | reverse complement strand
GTAGTAATCTGTTTATCCAACAGTTGCCATAAATAACAGTATGGAAACGCATTGTGTATGGGCTTTCGTCGACTGGTGTCTGACGAGGAACAGTTATTGGTGATGCCGGGTGAGGTCTGTCGTTGTCGTTATTGGAATATGATCGTGTTGCACTTGTGCAGCAGTGAAAGAGCGATAGGAATCATTCAGGTATCGTATCGGGGTTGATGTGCAACAATTGAGTCATCGTGGACGTGGATTAAGAGCAATCTGATGCGGCGACAGGGGCACGGCATGCCGTGCCCCTACCCTTTCTCATAGAAGTGCATCGTTCAGGTACGACACCAGGGTGATGATTGGATAGCGTGTCAGGCTTTCTTTGATACCGGATTGGATATGATACGCAGTATAACGACAATATCTCGTCCGTAAGAGTCAGCTTTGCCACAACAAGGAGAAGAGCATGTGAAAACACACTCGCTTATCACCCTGATGTTGAGTCTAGTACTGCTGAACAGTAATGGCCCCGGAATAGGTGTCTGGCATCGTCCCCAATATCCGTTTGCTACGTTGGAAAGCACCAATTTACTCACCCTGCAAAATCCCGGGTATCAGCCATTTGTGACCGATACCACAATTCATATGACCTCCCTGCCATCTCTTCGTAACATTACTGCTATCGCTACTGGTCGTTATCACACCTGTGCGCTGACAACGGGTGGTGGGGTCAAGTGCTGGGGTGATAACTCCTCTGGGCAACTGGGTGACGGTACGATGAACGACCGTAATACGCCAGTAGATGTAGTAGGTTTGGAGAGCGGTGTGGCAGCCATCGCTGCCGGTGGGAGCCACACCTGTGCGTTGACCACAAACGGTGGGGTTAAGTGTTGGGGCGCTAACGTCTCCGGTCAATTAGGCAATGAGACGCAGATACCTTACAGCGCGCCGGTAGATGTGGTGGAGCTGGGGCGTGGAGTCTTCGACATCACTGCCGGTTGGGAACATACCTGTGCGCTGACAACGGGTGGTGGGGTCAAGTGCTGGGGTGATAACTCCTCCGGACAATTAGGAGACGGTACGACGAACGATCGTAACACACCGGTGGATGTAGCAGGTTTGGAGAGCGGTGTGGCGGCCATCGCTGCCGGTGAGGGACACACCTGTGCATTGACCACAAGCGGTGGGGTTAAGTGTTGGGGTGATAACCTCGAAGGTCAATTGGGTGGTGGAACGATATATTCTCACATCACCCCGGTGGATGTAGCAGGTCTGGAGAGCGATGTGGCGGCCATCGCTGTTGGTTGGGAACACACCTGTGCGCTGACCACGGTCGGTGGAGTGAGGTGCTGGGGGAATAACTCCTCTGGGCAACTGGGTGATGGCACAATGACTGAGCGTAATGTTCCGGTGGGTGTGATAGGGTTGGAAAGTGGTGTGACGGCCATCACTGCTGGTGGGGGACATACCTGTGCTTTGACCACAGGCGGCGGGGTTAAGTGCTGGGGAAATAATTTTTATGGTCAACTGGGAAATGTCACTGCGCATCAACCCGGTATACCGGTGGATGTGGCGGGTCTGGGGATTGGTGTAGTAGCTATCGCTGCTGGCGGAGCGCATACCTGTGCGCTGACTACGAGCGGTGGAGTCAAGTGCTGGGGCTATAATTATGATGTTCAACTAGGGGATGGAACCACGACCGCTCGCAGCACACCCGTGGATGTAAGTGGGTTGGAGAGTGATGTAGTGACCATCACTGCTGGTGGAGCGCACACCTGTGCGTTGACTACAAGTGGTGGGGTTAAGTGCTGGGGAAGGAACTTCAATTTTCAACTAGGTGATGGCACGATGATTGATCGCAACACGCCGGTGGATGTGATAGGGTTGGGAAGTCGTGTGACGGCTATCACTGCCGGTGGGAATCACACCTGTGCGCTGACCACGAGTGATGGGGTCAAGTGCTGGGGGAGTAATCTTTATGGTCAATTGGGGCACGGTACGATGAATTTTTACGGCACGCCTGTAGATGTGATAGGACTGAACGGCGATGTGACGGCTATTGCTGCTGGTTGGTGGCATACTTGTGCGTTGATGACTGATGGTGGAGTAAAGTGTTGGGGCGCTAACGATAGTGGTCAACTAGGGGACGGCACCAGGAGTGACCGTAGTATACCGGTAGACGTAAGCGGCTTGGGGAGTGGTGTTGCTGCTATCACTGCGGGTTTATTCCATACTTGCGCGTTAACGACGAGCGGTGGGGTCAAGTGCTGGGGCAGTAATTCATCATGGCAACTGGGAAATATTACGGTGGGCCAACCCTATATACCGGTGGATGTATTTGGTCTGTGGAGTGGTGTAACAGCTATCACTGCCGGTTTGCATCACACCTGTGCGCTGACTACGGGCAGCGCACAGGTGCAGTGCTGGGGTGGTAATTATGATGGTCAACTAGGTGATGGCACGACGAACTTGCGTAGATTTCCTCAGACAGTGATAGGACTGGAAGGTAGTGAGACAGCTATCGCTGCAGGTGGGGCACACACCTGCGCGCTGACTGTGAGTGGTGGGATGAAGTGCTGGGGCGATAACTTCTACGGTCAATTGGGTGATGGCTCGATGCACGACCGGAGTACGCCGGTAGATGTGATCAGATTGGAGAGTAACGTCGATGCCATCGCAGCAGGTTTCTTTCATACCTGTGCATTAACTACGGATAAAGGGGTGAAGTGTTGGGGCGATAACTTCTACGCTCAATTAGGTGATGGACGTCCTTTGTGGAGAAGTGTCCCTGTCGATGTCGTGGACAGGTTGAACGTGTTTCTGCCGCTGACAATGAAGTGAAGTTGATAAAGGATACCGACATAGTCCACGTGTTCTGACACCTTCATATTTGATAGATTTTGGCGTAGCGTCTACCCGAAGTATCCTGTCGTGTGAGGTTGGCGAAGGTAATGTTTGAGCCTAACCTTGTGTTATGCCTGTTCGTTTAAATCGTCATCAAGCGATACGCATCCACAATGCATCTCCTGATGGCGGCAATCACGTGGCAGTACCATCGCGTGCTGCCGAAATAATGCCATCGTATTGAGACTCGTCTCGAACAAATCTCTCTACGGATAGCTGTATTTTCCAGGAAGGTGTTAATAATATTGTTGGCGAATCCTGTGTTACGTTCCCTGCGTCGTAGTTACGTTGTGAACGGATCACCATTGCAACTTGTATCCTGACGCCGTTGAGTCGTATACCAGACCATTATCTGATAGTGTTTGTTCAGCAATGTTGAGATACCTTCTATATGGTTTCTGATTTGAAGTTGTCTCCCCGCAAACTACCGGCAATCGTCTGCCCACGTCGCAGATCGGTAACCAGCGCACTGGCTAAGGCCACGGCCCGTGCTCCGGCGCGTAGCATGGCCTGAGCATGGGCTGGCGTTGTCACACCACCCATACCGATCACCGGTACCTGTACCGTCGTGGCAACACTGGCGACAATCCGCAGGGCAATGGGAAAGATGGCCGGTCCGCCCAACCGCCCGTACACCAGTTCGCCGGATGGTTGGGGCATACACCCCGGCATACCACCGATCAGCGCAAGCGCATCGGCTCCCGCCGCAGCACAGGCTGTAGCTACGGCAACCGGATCGGGCAGTTCTCCAGGGAGACGTACCAGCAACGGTAGCACTGTTGCCTGTCGTACCGCGCTGACACGCTGGGCCGCTTCAACCGCAGTGAGTGCAGGTAGGGCCAGTTCAAAACCGGCGATGCCCGGCGTATCGTTCAGATCACTGGCAACGGCTGCTGCATCCGGGCCGGCCAGACTCACCAGAATCGGAACGTGGTACGTTGCCCAACGTGGCGCCAGCCGTTCGCGTACCTGCCTGACGCCGAGGCTAAAACCGCCGTGATGGTAGAGCGTACCCGCAGGTGTAGCCAGCAACTGTGGCTGGCCACGTCGTCCGCTCATCGTCACTGTCGAACTGATGATTGCACCCAGACCGTGATCAGCGTCTGCCCGCTGCAACCCTAACCAGCGCGCTACACCGACCACGTCACCCAGGCTGCCGGCAGCCGCAATGACCGGTGAAGCAATCGTCAGGCCATACGGATTGTGTGGTGCCAGTTCAATCATGCGACCGATGGTATCCTAACTCGGCCAGTGCCTGCCGGGCTTCGCGCTCTTCGTTCCACGGCAGTGAAAAGTCGGCGTAGATAATGCTACCCTCATGTCCTTTGCCCAGCAACAACACCAGGTCACCGGGTTGTGCGGCGGCCATGGCAGCCCGAATGGCCTGTGCCCGATCAGGAATACAGAGGTACCCACTACCGGGTCGTTTGCCGGCCCGTTCGGCACCGGCAGCGATCTGGGCAATGATTGCCTCGCGATCCTCGCCACGTGGATCTTCATCGGTCAGCACCAGCAAGTCACACATCCGACCGGCAATTTCTCCCTGAATAGCCCGTTTGGCAACATCACGCTCGCCGGCACTGCCGAAAACCGCGATCATTCGCCCCTGCACCTGGGGCCGCAGCATGGCAAAGATCTGCTCGAACGAATCGGGATTATGAGCATAGTCTACAATCACCGCGAATGGTTGCCCGGCATCAATTGGCACCATCCGGCCACGTGGTGCCCGCACGCCGGCCAGGGCGGCAGCGGCTGCCTCGAGCGCAACGCCCTGACTGAGAGCGACTGTCAGCGCGGCCAGCGCATTACTGGCGTTGAATCGCCCCGGTAGCGGAACGGTCAGATCGGTGGTGCCCCAGGGTGACGTTACCCGCACCACACTGCTCATCGGCCCACTGTGGAGTATCTGTCCCTGGACATCTGCCGGCTCGTGTAAACCATACCGTAGCCGCACCGCATCGGCAGGTGCAGCATCAAGGAAATACGCATGATTTGGATCGTCAGCATTGACAATTGCCCAGCGCGAACCACTGCGTTCGCCAAGTAGCGCAAAGAGCTGGGCTTTGTCGGCCCGATACTGCTCGAATGTGCCGTGGTAATCGAGATGTTCGTGGCCGATATTAAGCATTACAGCCACAGCGAACGCACAGCCAACCAGCCGCCCCCAGCGTGGCGAGAGAGCGTGGGATGTCGCTTCAATAACGGCTGTATCGCAACCGGCAGTGACCATCTCGCGCAGCAATGCCTGCACCTCTGGTGCTTCCGGTGTGCTCTGACGGGTATCGTTAGGCCAGCGGCGATTCCCAATCTGAAAATCGACGGTGCTGATCATGCCCACCATACGTCCGGTAGCAGCGAGGAGCTGGGCCGTCACATCGGTCGTTGTGCTTTTTCCTTTGGTACCGGTAATCCCGATTGTGGTCAATTCACGTCCGGGATAGTCGTAGAACGCAGCCGCCAGTGGTGCCAGGGCCACCCGGCTATCGGCGACCACCACTACCGGCACGGCAACCGGTCGTTCATCCCAATACCGTTGATCGACCACCACGGCCACAGCTCCCCGTGCGATAGCCTGGTCAATAAACTGGTGACCATCACTGTGCTGCCCACGGATGGCAACAAACAGACTCCCCGGCTCAACACGCCGCGAGTCGTAGGTGAGCGATTGCACAGGCACGAGTGGTTCGCCAATTAGCCGTTGGACAGCTACATTGTTCAGGAGACTGGCAAGTGTTTTTGCCGTCATTGACGTTATCCTCCAATCTTTCGTCGCGCCAATGGATAGAGTAATGGCAACAGGACCAGATCGAAAGCCGGCATAAAACGAACGATTCGACCACCAAAACCTTTTTTGAAGCGGTAGACACCAATCAGCGGGTCTTGTTGCGCAGCCTGCTCGAGGGCTGTGCGCACAGCTTCATCAGCGACCGTCGCCGCTTGCCCAAGCGCATCGGGAATGCCCCACAGGTCGTAACCGATACACCCTTGCTCGCGTGCCCAACGCATGGCGTGCCACGCCAGCAGATGATTGGCACCACTGCGTAAACCCTCTGCTGTTGAACCACCGTACAGGTAGCGACCGTAGCGCGCATCGGCGAAGACCAGATGGGACGCGACCGGCATGCCATTCAATTCAGCAACCAAGAGGCAACTATGTGGCTGATGCAACTGCCAGGCGGTCGTATAGTAAGCAGCGCTATGAATCGCAAAGGCGGCCCGCTCACCGGTTGCTCGCATAATATCATAGAACGTTGACAGATCGGCCTCGCCGCCGGTCCGTACCGTCACCCCAATGCGCTCGGCCCGCCGAATATCGGCCCGATGACCTTTCGAGTACGCGGTAAATATGGTTTCTACAGGTGGTTGCAGGTCAACGAGGATCGTACTGCGTGGTTGGATCGGTTCAGCGACTACCAGCCGATGTCGGGTAAACCAGGTCTGGAGATGGGGAGCCTGAGCGTCATCTTCACGCACGTTTGGCTCAAGCCGGATCGCGACCGCCAGCATCTGGCGTCCGAGCCGACGCATGCCATCGATCAGGTGATTATCGAGCGCCGGATCGCCGGACAGGAGGGGACCACGCGGTGTGTAACCAAAGGCCAGGCCGGCGTAGCGGCGGAAGAGCACCTGGGCACCGGCGCGGATAGTGCCATCGTCGTCGTAAACTGCGATGCGTCGGCAATGCCAGCCGAAGCGGGCTTTCAGAGCACCCCACGGACTGGCCTGCAACACATTTCCCTGGGGATGGGAAGCAACAAAGGCATCCCACTGCGCGGCAGATGGAACATCAACCCGCCACCGACCCTTCATAAACTCACCCATTGCCGTTCGGCATAGCGCATTGTCGGTGAAGCGACACGCGCCGCATATTCGGTTACCGCAGCCGGCATCGCTGCTGCATTGCCGAAGAGGACGCCCAACTGGCTGGAATAGGCGGAAATTGCCCTGATCTTTGCCTGGAGCAGTGTCTCATCAAGTGGAATGTAGCGTGGAGCATACAACTCACGACCGATCATTGCCAGGCGTTGTTCAACCGCTGACGGCTGACGGGCATACGGAAAGTCTTCATAGCAGGCGAAATGGATAGCGGCTGCGCACAAACTGGTCGTTGCTGCGCTGAAGACCAGTTGATGATCGACGTGCATACCCACCGCCAGCGGCACATAGAACGTGGCTCGCGGATAGCGTTTGATCAGAGTCGCGATCAGGGTCGCCACCACATCGGTAAGGGGATCATCGACGACCGGTGTTGCAAAGAGACTCTGCTCGTCGGCATACGCATCAGGTCGGCGGTAGATGGCGTCCAGTGCCGGCAGTAATAGTGCATCAGCGCCAAGCACTCCCAGCGCGGCAGCGTCTTCGACGCGACGATGAGCCACCACTGCCGATGGTGGTAAGCCCCAGCGCTGATGGAGGGTTTGTGCAAACGGGCTGAATTCCGTATGACTCGGCGGAGAGCCGCTACAGATATTAACAACCAGCACCCGTTCGCCGGTTGCAGTCAGGCGGGCAATCAAGCCGCCACAGGAAAGCGCCGCATCATCAAGATGCGGCGACAACACAATATGGCGATAGCCATCAGGCAAGGCCATGGCCTGATCGGTAACCAGGGGCATACATCCTCAGAGGGTATCAAGGTCGAGTTCAGCGAGCGCATCCTGGGCAACCTGGGCGCGCACCTCGTCGCGTGAACGGGCGATCCGCTTCAGAATGCGGCGGGCATCGGAGCCACCAACCTGCCCAAGCGCCCAGATTGCAGCCAGTGCAATCTCGGTATCTTCATCATCGACCAGCGGTAACAATGCAGGGAGCAACTCACGTCCATCTTCACCGATCTCACCCACAGCGCGTGCTGCTTCGTAGCGCAGTGATGGCGATGGACTCTTCAACTCACGCAAAATGTACGGAAACCACTGCGGTCGCATCGAGCGGCCCATTGCCAGGACGGCGCTCTCGCGCATATAGATGTCGTCCATACTATAGGCACGGGCAACCAATGCCTGCGCTTCTTGTGAATCGGCAAAATACCCCAATGCCTCAACTGCACGCCGGCGTACTTCTGATGGTTGTTCAGGGTCAGAAGCAGTCTGGAGCAATGCGTTAAGCAGTCGCTGGGCAGCACTGAGCGATAATTCACCGATTTCAGCCCGATAGGCAAAGCGGGCCAGACTGATCACTGCGGCTGCCCGCACTTCGCCAGCCGGATCGTGGATCATCTGGATCAGACGATCCATCATCTGCTCGTGATCATCTTCCCACAGCCCTTCAATCGCCAGCACCCGAATCTCAGCATCGTGATCGGCCAGGCAGGCACGAAACACCGGTCGGTAATCAAGCTGAATCTGCTCTTCAGCCAGCTCGGCCAGCAAGTGCATAATATGGCGTCGGCGATCCAGACTAAACCGCTGCCACTGCTCCCAGAAGATGTACACACTCTCTGGTCCCAGGTTGGCCAGCAATTTCAGATCGACGCGGGTTGGGGCAGTCTCAGCAGTATCAAGTTGAGCGACACGCTCGGCAAAACTCAGCGTCATGGTAAACCTGTATACGATGACAATCAGGCGGCGATCAGGGTTGGTGATCGCCGCCTGTCACATCTACTCATCTTCTTCAATATAGCGTCCACTTCGGCGGCGCAACGTCGGTTGAGGCAGATCGATATCGTCCGTCGTCTCCTCTTCCTCCGTATCATCCCGATCAACCTGTGGCATGGTGAAGAGATAATCACCAGAGGCAGTGGGATCTGCCGCAATTGACGCATGACTATCGAGCAGGGCCTGCAGGAATGAGCGCGAAGCCGGGCGCAGAACATTGTATGCGACATAAATATCGGCGAATGAAACCCGATACACCGGCTGCTCGCGGGTTCCACCCCGCTCGCCCATCGTCTCGCAGACGTGCTCAAGGATCATCTCGGCCTTCCGCCGTTCACTCATTGGGAAAGCCTTCAGATTACGCAGCTTCCCATAGCGGTTCTGCGTTGGTAAGAGATCATCATCCACTGCGCAATAGAAGGTCAGGTTCGCAAAAGCAAACCGGTTCTTCTTCTCATCGAAGGTCAGCAGGCGCTCGGTTGTCTCACCGGCCTCTTCGTAGGTGATGTTAAAGACATTGACCGCATCGGTGCGGCTAATCGTGATCAGGGCACCGGGTACGAGATACTCACGGAAGAAGTCCTCAAGCCCTTGTAACCAGCCACCACGATTACCGGTGGGATAGCGCACTTCAACCAGGTAGTTACTGTAATGTTGCGGTGATTCAAACCGAAGGACCGCAGTACGCTGGTCAGGTAAGAGGGGAGCAGGTAAGAGCGTTGCCAATGCCGCATCGAGCGGGAGCAACCCATACTCCCATTCAAAGAAGGTTAGCAAACGAGTGACACTGCCGCTGGAGATGATCGACTCAGCGCTTTGATCGGCCAGACTATCATCGAAGCCCTCGATGAGATACGAGGTCAACTGCCCCATCTCAGCCGCTTTAACTCGCTTCGAGCCAATCGTTGGCAAGCCCTTCGTTGACCAGATGTTTGCACCCTCAACACCGACAAACTCAAAATCCTTCTCGCGTGACAGACGGTAATTCAGCGAGAAGCGAAACGTCTCGTAATCCGACTGGCGCGGATTGTGATAGTAGAGGTCGGCAATAATTTCGGTGTCGAGGAGCGGCTCGTTCCGTTCCAGAATATAGTCGCGAATCTTACGCAGATCGTTCTTCCCGAAGCCGATCAGACCCGACTCAGGGTAGTGTAGTCGCCCAAAGCTCACAATCCGACGCAGCGGGTCCTGTGCCAGGCGTTCGGCCAGAATCCGTTCGAGCGCTGGGCCATGCTCGGCAACGATCTCGGCGGGTGAACGACTGAGGTCGATGGTCAACCCATCAACAGTCATAATGGTCGAATGCTCACCGGGAGTCGGCTCAGAAGCTACGACTGCCGGTTCTGCCGTGACTGCTGCCGCCTCGACCGGTTCGGCAGGTGTTGTCGGCGGCACTTCAACCGTTGCTGGTACTTCGCTCAGCGGCTGTGCCATTGTAGTTTCAGCAGCCGGTTGCTTAGGCATCACCACCGTCTCGGTCACTTCCACCGACGGTTTTTCGGCTGGTGGCGAGGGCATCTGCGCAGCGGCAAGCAGCCGTGCCTGCTCGATCCAGTAATCGGAAATATAGACCGGTTCATTCGTCGTAATCGCGGGTGGCGATGTCGAAACTACGACGCTCAAATCATCAACCGGCAATGGATGCTCAGGCTCATAGAGCCGTTGCTTAAATGTATGCGGATCGGTTGTATCACGGGGAATATAACGCCCCTGCCGCGAGGTGACATAGATCACCTGACCCTGCACCTCTTCGCGGGTGAAGCGTTCATCAGCCGCCAGTGCTGCTTCCAGCTCGGCCTGCACCTGAGCAGGATCGCGCTGCAGGCGCGTCGCAAAAAATTCAACCAGATTACTCAGGGTCTGGCGAATAGGAGCATCAACGGCGAAGAGGACACCCTGCGCGGTCATAAGCCGCCATACTTCATCGGCCAGCGTTCCTGTCGTGGCAGTCATTCACTCTCCTCCGTCACCAGCTTGCAAAGAATTTCGAGATATTGCAGCAGCAGCTCGTGTACATCTTTGGGTTCACCACTCGCCCGTAACCATTGGAGTAAGCGATCAATGGCCGTCTCGCCAAACACAATCGTCTTCGCGTCCATCATTCCCCCGTAATACATCATAGACAACAGGAAACAGAGAGGCGCAACTTGCCTCCCTGCTATCCGTAGGGTGTACGATATAGCTTATCCTATTGTAGCATTGCTCAGCGCGATATGCAAATGGGAAGCTCAAT
>BPGU01000014.1 GCA_026003195.1 Armatimonadota bacterium | reverse complement strand
GCTCTCCATTGTCTGCCCGCTCACAGTAGGCTCTGCGTTCAAACGCTCATACAACTTCCGTGCAATCTCCTGCGCCCGACGCTCTCTACGGCGCAGGCTCTCATCACGCTCCAGCCTGTCCGCGTAACGCCTGACAGCATCCACGTTCTCGCTGCGGTAAGACTCAGCGATGAACAGGGAAGTGGTTGGGCTAAACAACCGCTTCGTGATTGCACCACAGGATGGACAGGACGGTGGTGCATCATTGTAACTGCGAACCAGCATCTCGCCCGCCCAATCACAGGAAGGGCAATGGAAGTTATAGATTGGCATCTTGCGACTTCACTCGCTTCCGGTTCGGCTTCTGCTCTGGTTCACTCTGTTGTGGTTGTTCTGCTGCTTCATACACGGTGAATGCGCTCGCATGGCAATCAGGGCATTCGTCAATCTCGGCGGTGTATTCCGTACAGCAGAACCGACAGCGGTAGATTGTCACAGTAAACTCAACTCCTTGCGCCTTGCTCTCAACGCTTGCTTGCGGATGGCTTCCGGCGACCACGCATCGGGCTGCTGGCGAACAGGTGGCAGTGTTCTCATCTCTGCCACAGCATAGCGCAGGGCATCCAGCGCGTGGTCATCACCCACGATGTCATCACGGCTCGGATGCACTTCAGCACTGCGTAACTCATTCAGCAGGTTCTTACAAGCAGGGCTGATGACTAGCTTGCGTTCAGCAAGCAACTGCCTTAACAGAACCAGCGTGCCCGCTCTGTCTCTTGTGGCAGGCTGCACGTTCACATCACGTTCCCTAAACCGCTCCGCTACCGACACCAGCCCATCAGTCCTGTTGAAGCACGCCGCGTCCAGCACATAACGCCGAACGCTTGCTTGCTCTTGCTCTACCATCTGCTTCACCGCATCGGCAAACTGGTGGGCGTTGTAGTCCACACCGTACACTTCAGCCACAGCGTAGAGTGTGCCATCAGGCTGTCTTGCCACCAACACGGCGGCTGCTGGAGAGTATGTGCCCCAGTCCAGGCCAATCACGCAATCCGATAGCTCTGGGCGCTCAATGTAATCGATGGGCACATGCGGGAATGCACGCCCTTGCATGTCCACGAACTCGCCCAACAACTCCTGTCGGTATAACGACTCCGGCAACTCTTGCTTCAACCGCTCGAGTTCGGCGTGGTCAATGTGCGGGTTGTTCTCCGACGCCGATTGCAGTCGGGCGAACTCAGGGCGCGTGGAGATTGTGTAGTATTCGCTCTGCGTGCCGCCCCTTGGCGTGCCTATCAGCAACAGCCTGCCGGCGCGATCAATCAGTGTTGGTGCAAGGTACTGGTCAACGAGTGTTGCAAGCTCCGCAATTTCCCCTGCTTCATCCACAGTCACCAGGTCAAGCCCGCGTGCCTGTAGCTGCCACAGGTTGTCCGCAGACAGGAACTGTAGTAGCCCATCGGCATAGCCTATCTCATAAGGAGATGAACGCTTAACCACAATGCGTTTACGGATAGCGGTAGGCAGCTTGCGAATGTGCTGCAGGCAATACTCAAATCCAGCCCTGCTTAAGAGATGAGAAGGTGCAACCCACCATACCTGCTCCCCTAATAACACACGCCAGAGCGACCACGCTGAAGCCAGCCAGGTCTTCCCCCAACGACGCCCGCAAGTCGCTGCCACACGCCGGTGTGAACGCACCAGCTCTAACAAACGGCACTGCTCCGCGTGCGGCTGACCTGAACAGCTCCAGTAATCAGTCAGGTTGAACACCATTACTCTCTGTCGACAATCTCTACATCCACAATCTCTTCAGTGGAATTCTTCCCAAAGAGACTGCCCCACGATGATGGGAATCTCGCCTTAAGCAACTCCTTGTAACGCTGCCAGTTGTTCGCAGTTTCAAAGCCTCGCGCCCATTCGGACTCCATCTCGTAGAGAACCGCATCCACAGCTGCTGCCAGCTCGCGCTCCAGCAGTGTGCCCTCTCCACTCCGACCACGATGGAGCCATGTTGCTAACGTGGCGTAAGGCACCAGAATGCGACGCGCCGCTCCGCCAAGCGACACCCTGTCCTCGCGGAGTGCACGCACGACCGCCTCTATCTTCTCTCTGGTCAACGTGTGCTTGCGTCCGTAACGAACAGCCATCTCTGCCGACCACCTTCGCTCCCATAAGGTAATATAGACCTGTCACAACTCTGTGCCATCGGGAAACTGCACTTCACGCGAATCCCACCGCACATATCGCTTCAAAGCATCGCGAATGGCGTACTGCACCATCACCTCCAGATAGGTCTGCATATCCTTACATCTGTCCGGGTCATAACCACACAGTCGCTTCCAGAGCGTGAGCAAGACGTCCTGCTCCACATCGTCAGCCCAGCGAGCAACACCGCTCCGAATGGCGGCACGCCGAGCAGCACGACGCACACGACTCTCCAGCTCGGTGAACAGGCGCATCAACTCTTCATGGCTCATCGTAGCATCACCCCTGCAATAACCGCTTCCAGTTGGAGAAACCACCAGTATACAAACAGAAGGGCAGGTTGGAAGAGATATAACGCGCGTTAGGACGAATAAATCGCGCTGGAATCTGGAACCTGCGGGCTAATTCTTCTGCTTGTGACTTCAGATCCGATGGGGCCTTGTCGGGGATGAGAACGACAGACGGCGTTGTCGTTTGGAGATGGAAACCCACCTCATCGCTCTCGCCAATCTGTGCCACGACGACTACCGGCTTCGGTAGTGCCAGCTGGTAAACCAGCTCCGGCACTTCGATAGCGACGCGAGCGTGCTGTGTCACCTTCGCCTCGATCCAGATCCAACCCACCCGGGGGAGAATTACACGCATGTCTGGCGTGTAGCGAGGCGTGCTGGACACCTCTTGACCGGTCAACTGTACAGTGTAACCGCGACGTAAGCACCATATCGCAACGCGATCCACAAATGTATCGTGGCGCTCGTTCAGGTGTTCGCGAACCACACATAAGCACCTCCTGCAGGCACCTCCCGAAAGGGGATGATGGGGATGGAGACGGAGCCCAACCTGACCGCTCTTCTCTGGTCAGTCTTCGGCCATGATTCGGTAAACGGCTCGGCGAGTGGTGTCTTCCACTTCCCGCTCCAGTTCCCGACCAACCACCACGCTGAAGTGCACAATCAAGGCTAACAGATCAGAAGTCACCGAGATATCTGGCTGGTAGCGATGTGTCCATATGCCGGTGGCAGGATCGTACTCCCAACACCGCATCAGTCGGATGATAGTCAACACGTCTTCACGTTGCATCAACCCCACTCCCCTGTGATAGATGTCGTAAGGTAGTAGCATCCCCACCTGTCCCGAACGACGATTCCTTCGCTCACCATGGATTCCAGTACCATCTCTATCACGTCCAGACCGACACCGAGCGCACCAGCAATGAAGTTCGCAGAGTGACTGTTCGCCGGGTCTGTGTCCAGATTCTGGATGACGAGACGGCGGAGACGCTGGATATCAGGTTCAGGTTTTTGGGCTTCAGGCTTTTGGGCTTCAGGCACAGGTGGCAGCGCGTGGACAGCGGAGCACTCAATGCATTGCCAGTGAAGCACACCACCTATCAACTTGTACGGCTTGTGCACAGTTGCCGTGCCACACGTGCCACACCAGTGTGCCAGTCCATCACGAACGGGATAACTGGCTTGCGGAGCAACAGAAGTAACAGTATTCTCAAACCGATCTCCATCAGTCACAGCCTGTGTGCTTGCCGGTTGGCGGGGTTCCAACACACCGCCAGCAGTGGCGTTAGTGGCGGTTTGATGTTTAGTCACACTGTGTGTACTACTTGAATTGTAATCTACCTTACGCCCAACTGAAGGGAACTGAAGGGTTTTCCGTAAACTCTCAAAGAAATTGCTATTACAGGACTTTATGGAAAACCCTTCAGTAGCCTTCAGTTCATTTGTAGTGTGGCTTACACTTCCGTCACCACCATCCGGTGTGTGCTGTTCAGACACAGTGAGACTGCTTGAATTGTAGTCTTCCTTACGTGTTGCGGCTCGATGCGGATCGGTTTTCCGTAAACTCTCAAAGAAATTGCTATTACAGGACTTTATGGAAACTCGGCCCGCATCGAGCCGCATCGCGTAATCTACACTACAATTCCCACCTTCAGGCTCAGGAGTGTGTGGTTGTTCGGGCTTCAAGCGGACGCCGAATAACACCATCATCTTCTCGTGCCCAACTCTTCGCTTCTGGATTCCGCGATCCAGCAGCCCACGTGTGAACATGGTTTGTGATACCGGCTCCTGTCCGGACAGGTAGCACCATTCTTTGTAGGCGTTGTAGAGAGCTGTGTATCCCACCTGGTAGCGTGGATGGAGGTCACAACGCTCTTCAATGAACGCCAGCAACGGGTCTTGCTCGTATCTGTAGGCGATGGTAGCCATCTGCACCTCTTGTGGTACCCAGTTGCGGTCGTTCATGAAGTCCACCAGTCCAGCCAGCATCCAGTTCAGCACGGCGGAGCCGTTCGTGCCTTCAGTGAGTTCTTGCACCACCTCATCCTGTGGACGTCGTCGTTCCGCAGGGATTTGCACCGTCCACGGCACAACGCGCAGTCGTCTCCATATACCCCCGTCTGCCGATTCCACGACGGGCAGGTGGTTCACCAGCAGGAACAGGCTGAACGTCCGACTGAACTCAAAGTGGTTCTCGTACAGAAACCGTGCTTTCAGCGTGTCGCCGCCGGTCAAGTCCTTCACCAGCGCAACGTTCAGCTGGTCACCAGCGTCAATCTCCACCGAGAACACCACCCTGGAACCTGCCAGGTCTGCTATCTCAGTCGGATGACGTTCGTGTTTGCTTCGCACCAGCAGTTTAGGTGCAGCCTTGCGTGCATAGTCGCCGAGCAGTTTCATGATTACTCTAGCGGTGGTGGACTTGCCGTTCGCGCCGTCCGCGCCGTACCACAGGTCAAGCGTCTCATCCAGCACCGCTCCGACCACTGCCTTACCCAGGCTTCGTTGTAGATGTCTGCGAACATGAACATTGGGCAGGCACAGGTTCAGGTGTTCTTCCCATGCTGTGCTGGTTGCGGACGGATCGTAGTGGACTGGCGCGAGCTTCGTTATCAGGTCTTCCCGTCTATGTTCACGCAGCGTCATGGTTCGCAGGTCCAGCGTGCCGTTGAGCAGGTTGAGCAGCCACGGATCGCGGTCAAGGTCGCTACGGCTCACCTGCAGTTCAGGTAATCCACCTGCGTATTCCACGACGCCCTTCATGCGGCTGGTTCGGCTGGCTTCCTGCAGCAGTTTGAGCCAGTCCTCGGCTTCCTTACTACCACGTTTCGTTGCTTCTGTGAACCGCTCTGCGTACAACACAGATAAATGCTGCATAACCGCCGAGACAACACTGTCGTCGTCCGTAATGCGCCACCGCTTACCGTCCCATCGCAGCCATGTCTTCGAGCCGGTAATGCGTCGGAAGTTATCATTGAAGAACCCGGCAGCAAACTTGTAATGCAGGATGTCACCCAAAATCACGCCATCCTGTTCGTCCACGTGTGATTGCGTGGATTCTCCGTTCCTGCCGGGCGTCGTTCCATTCCGTTTCGGCGAATAGAACTCGGTCTTACCGTTCAGCGCAGCCTGCATCGTTGCTTGTCGGTAGTCCGGTCGGTCACGCCACTTCTCGCGTTGACCGAGCGCAGATTGCGAGAACAGCCGCGCCGCCCGCTCTTCATCGCCCCCGCACCAGAACAGCAGCATACTCAACAAAGCAAGGTCGGCTTCGGATTGCGAAGGATATCCGCTCCAGTCACCGTCCCACAGCTGTTTGAACTTCCCGCCGGTCTCGGCGTGCATGGCTTTCTCAATCAGCTCGGCATCCGTCAGGTCAACATGGGCTTGCGGTTGTGGTGGTTCCTGCTTCTCCTGCCTGGGGAACATCAAACTGTAGAACCATTCAATCTCCTGTTGCCGTGATTCGATGGTGTTTGGCGTGCCCTCAACATGGTGACCTGTGAAGCTGATGAACCGTTTGGTGGAATAAACTTCTACCGTCACACCGTTGAATGTGGTACGGTTACGGTTGCCTGGCAGTACGCCGTAAGCCACAATGCGGATACCACGCCCAGATGGTGATATCTCCGTGTAAGAATCCAGCTCGTGGATGATGGCGTCCACCCAATCCGGCACGTGCTGGTCATCGCTGATACAGTTGTCAATGTCGATTGCCACCAGATTGAGTTCCGGCGTCAACGCGAGCCATAGTCCGGCGTAGCCGTGTTGTTGGTAAGCGGCGAAGGCTTCATCGAATGTAGCCCATGTGGTGTGGTCATCGTTGGACGCCAGCCCGCCCGTGTGTGGATTGATGGGGAGTTTGTGTGACTTGCCACCGTTCTTGCTGGCATCATACTTCCAGCACACCCATTGCGGGATGTTGCGGAGTTCCGCAGGGATGTGTTCAGGGCGCACCTGCAGGGATTGCAGGAAACCGCCTGTTCGAGCGATAACAGGTTGTGTATGCATGACGAACGCTCCTTTCTGTGTTCTGGTCTGCGGGCAGGGTTTCCGACTTCAACTCCTTTCTGTGCCCTGCCCAGACCCCGGGCTAGCTGGAATGGGGGTTCCAGCCAGCCCGGCACACAGAAAGGAGTCGCGCCGTTCAACCGAAACACAATCTCCAGCCAGACGGCGCCGCAGGCTGAAGTCTCAAAATCTCTCCACAAAACTTATTGGCGCCCTTGCCATATCATGCCATACTGTGGTATAATGAAGTGGACGCGACCAGACACAACACAGTCGTCCATTCTTACCTGAGCCGGGTGGTGGCATCACCCGGCTGTTTCCATCATATATAGTACCAATCAGTGCACTCCTTCTTGCACCATACGCCTTGCCCATTCATAAGATTTGCGACAGGCGTCAACGTTCATCGTTTCGTCTTCCCTTATCCACTGGTTATATTCCCCCTCTTCCACCAGTAATAGTACCGTCTTCATCTCATCCACCAGTAATAGTACCGTCTCCCTACAGGTCCGGTTTCCGTTGTCTGTACGAGCGCAGCGGATTATGTTGCACCGCCGCCTCCATCAAGTCTACTTGTGTGAGTGCCACGTATTGTTTTATCACTGCGTAACCGCTATGCCCCAGCAGTTGTCGTACGTGCTCCATGCTCACCCCGTCCTGAAGCAGTCTGGTAGCGAACGTCCTTCGCAAGGCGTGAGGACCTGCCCGGATCCCTGCGCGTTTAGCCAGGTCGTAGACCGCGTGCTTCAACGCACCCAGCGTCAGTGCGCCGTTGATCCCCCACCACAGCGGGTCATCTTGTTGAGGTTTGAATGGGTTGGCGATTAAGTATCGCTGGATAGCCAGTTTGACTTCCGGTAGCAGTGGCACGATTCGCATCTTACCGCCCTTGCCATAAACGATAATATTGCCCGATGATTGAAGCACGTCCCTGACCTTCAGGCGATGTGCTTCCGTTGCCCGAAGCCCACTACTCAGAAGCATCATCACGAGTGCACGGTTTCGCAGAGCCAGCCAACCCTTGCCTTCGGACGCCGCTCTCAATAGTGCCGCCACTTGCGCCTCATCCAGCGCGCTCTTGATGATCTGTGGTGTTCTGGGCTTGCGGACGTTAGCGAAGGCATCGTCCTGAACCAGCCCTTCAGCCATAAGCCAGCGCCACCAGCGTCTGGGCAAACGATAGCAGTTGAGAATGTGATGGGGCGACACACCGTTCTCGCGCTTGAACACCAGCCACTGCCGAACCGCTTCTGGTGTGACTTGCTGAAGAGTGTGGACGCCACGCTGTTTCAGGAACCGCTCAAACAGCCCGAGAATGCAACGGTAGTTCCGTAGTGTCGTTTCGCTGAAGCCTTCGGCTAGCATTGCTGTCAGAAACAGCTCCTTCGCGTCTTCCAGCGTTACGAATAAGCTAACGCTCTGTTGCATGGTATCCTCTGCACAATGGCTTAACGTGGGGCACAAGGTGTAGGGGTCTGCACAGGGGACTCGGTGTTCAGTCCACCAGATATTGTATTCACTGGAGCGGGGGACGGGAATCGAACCCGCACCGCCAGCCTGGAAGGCTAGAACGTCACTCGCTACCACTAATCCTTCCAGAGCACAACATCTTGCGCCGCGCAGATTATCAACGCCACATCCTGTGCCCGTTCCGTCTCCCTGCAACATTCAGTCTAACGGTCACAGTATATCACATTCCTGCGAATTTGTCGAGACTACAATCGAAACAGCCCCCGAAGAAGGGGGCTAATCTGTGACCGCCGGTTGGAGGCTACTGCCGTTTGCGTTCCCTGTAGTTCGCCGCTCGCGCCCTCATCCGGAGCTGTCTCAGGTCATCCTTACGCTCTATCGCTTCGCTGGGTATCGGAGAGATGGAGCGTATCGGCGCACCGAGCAGGCGTAGCACGAAATCTTCAGGCTTCAACTGGTAGTTGGGTGCATCTGCAAACAAGTTTGGCGTAGTGAGCCTTGCAATGTTCCACAACGCCGATGGCGTCAGCCTGTACAGGAGCGTAGCCAGCGCATCGATGTATGGCCCCTGTCGCGTAATCCACTCGGCGTTCTTCGGATCCTGGTAAGCTTCTTTCGGCGGCGACCATGTGGGCGCACGTGGCGTGGCGCCCTCGCCCTGCAACGCCTGAACTGTGTCCCGCCACAACGCAGGCAGGAACCACCGCACCAGGATATCCGGAGCCTCGCCCCGATCGCTTGCGAACAGGTAAGGGCTTATCGGCAGTAGTGGCTCAACAGATACGCCCTTCCCTTCACCTGTTCTGGCTATGAGTGTCGCAGGATCAACTCTGTACTGGTTTTCTGTGTCCTTCGAGGTGATAGCCCGTCCCAATGCCGCATACCGCCACGGTGTGGTCTTCAGCCCGTGCCAGAGCCTCGGCGCAATCCAGGTCGGCCACGTTGCGAACGGCACGAGCCCCCAGCGTTGCAGGGTATCAATCGTTTCCGGTAAATAGAAGTCCTCACCAATCAGGAACTCCTTCGGCGGTTTACCGGTTATTCTGGCTAATAGCCCTGCGGCTAGCTTATCAGCACCGCTGTAGAACCGCGCCAGCCGTTCGCCCCAATGGGAGAACTGCCCGATATCCGGTTTCCGTGTGAGCCTGGTCGTTGCGAACGCCTCATTTATCAGTTCACGGACTGGTTTACCGAAGAGCAGGCTTCTCAGGTCGAGTGGCGCACCAGCAAGGTATTGTGCGATGAAGTTACCGACGAAGTTGCGCACTGCACCTGCTGGGAAGTTGAGAACTGTCATGGCACGCTTCCAGTGTGACATTAACTTCTCCCACAGTGTCGGTTCCGTCTGTCTCAACCTGCGCAGTGTTTCGGCAACAGCGACCAGCTCATCAGGTTGGGGCGGATTAGCCATCGTTGCTTCGTCTAAGCCTCTCACCAACGCCCCGACCGCACCACTGCCAGTACCAGCATTCCCAACATCGCGCAGACGTGACTGCACCTCGCGTATTTTGGCCATGCGCTCGCCCCAATTCCGGCCCCCCAACGCATCTTCCAGCTCTCGCGCGAGTTCATCTGCTGATTCCATGTACAGCCAATCGAGCCAATGTAAAATCGCCTCCCTTGTCGCTTCAGGATTGACTTTCGGTGATATCCATCTTGCTGTCCACCAATCAACGAAGGTGAACGCGGAGTCGCTATCGTAGCTGGGTGATAACCTATCCGCTTCTTTCAGCCCCTTCAGCAGAGCTTCCAGCTGATCAGCATATGATGATTTGAATTCTTCAGCCTGTTTAAAGAGTCTTCCGGCCAGTTCTGGCAGGTCACTTACCAGGGAAGTCGTTACCGTCGGTTGCTTCAGCTTGAAGGGATATTCCCTGATTTCCCTTGCTGCTGTTGGATGAAGAGCGGACAGTGCTTTCAGCTTCAACGCTGCGATTGCTTCCCGCACAGCTGGTATGGACATGGCGGTCTTGCTGGCGACCTCCTTGAACGGCTGCATCGTCTTACCCAGCCCACCTGTATACAGCATGGACGCCAGGTAATCCAATCCGAAACCGCCCAGTGAGCGGAGCCATGCTGGCACGTTCGGATATTGTGCTTCCAGCCATGTGCCTGCGGTCGGTTGCTCCCCATACAGGGACGCCCAATCCCTGCCCTTGAACCGTGCCGGTCGCTTCTGTTCCGGTATCCGCTCAATGGATGAAGCACTCAACGCATAGATGGGCGCATTCAACAGGTTGAACAACTGGTAGAAGAGTGGCGGTTTCTGGTGTGGCGTGTTGGAGAGCGAAGCGGGATCGATGAGTGCGCCCCAGAAGTGCTGTAAGGTGGCGAGCGGCTCAGGAGCCGGTTGCATGGTTGCCGCCACCTGCTTCGCTGCTTCCTTCCGGCTCATCCCCTGTGCCACCAGTCGGTTCGCCTCCACTATCGGGTCAGTCGGTGCTGGTGCTGGTGGTGGTGTCGGCGCAGCAATTTGCCGTGCGACGGGACCGCCAGGCGCAACGGGCGTTGGAGAAGCAGAAAGCCACTTCCCCACCGGTGTGTTCATGAACCACTGGACACCGCGTTGTACCAGAGCGTTCAGCCCACCGAGCAGTCCACGACTCTTCTGCGCTGGAGCAGGTGTGGTTTCTATCTGGCGCACAGCCTCGTCAATGTCATCTGCGGAGGGCATCTGCGCGAATTCTACGATGTATCGCTCCCCAGATTTTGTAATAATCTCTACTTTCGGCATTTACGGCACCACCCTGAACTTGTTCCCACTCTTTGTTGAGTTCCATTGTTGTTGCTTCTGCTGTGGCTGCTGCTTCTGCTGTGACGGCTCAGGCTGCGGTTGCGGTGTAGTCCGTACCGGCACAGGCGGTACAGCACCTTCCAGTTCCCGAATGGTGGCTTCTATCTCAGCACGGTGTCGTATCAACCGCTCACGCTCCTGAGCATCCGATACCAGCGGATTGCCGAAGGTGTCCTTCGCGTTCAGCAGTTTGTCGATGTCCAGTCGGTTATCATAGAGCTTATTGAGTTGATTACGACCTTCCT
>BPGU01000013.1 GCA_026003195.1 Armatimonadota bacterium | reverse complement strand
CCTGGCAATTGCTTGCCGGCGATATGTGAGCCGTTAAATAGGGGTTTGACCTCTGCTTAGGGCAGGGTGTGGCACCGTGCATATATGGGGTGTTTCAGGGAGTGATACCAGCTCTTATGCAAAGGTGGGCCTGGTTCAGGGAATACCTCTGGGCTGAAGTAGCGCACCCCCGATATGCCGAATCAGCGTTCCCGCTCCGCCCAACGTTGGATCACGTCTCGGTGTGGATACCATTGCCAGATAGAGTTCCCCGTGGCGCGTTACCTGGCGTGTGGCAGCCACGCTGCCGCGTCAGCCGTGCTTTCGCTCCGGTGCGGGTCGTGGCGTTTGCTCCGTGAGTCACGCGACACCGTGCGGACATCATCGATAGAAGATGTGACCTGAGCACATCTGGAAGTAGCGGAGTCTTGGCTTAGGGGCACCACCTCTCTCTGCACCGCGGACGCGCCGTATCAGCGTTCACAATCCGCACACAGTGGGATCACGTTTCAGCGTGGATACCGTTGCCAGACAGGGTTACCTGTGTCGTGGCGTTTGGCGTGCAGCAGCACGGCTATCGCAGCAGCCGTGCTTTCGATCAGGTGCGAGTGGCAGCGATTGCTCCGTGAGTCACGAGAACAAGTGTGGTCATCACACGTCTGTCAGGCTTGACCATCCGTGATGAGTTGCCGCGTGTGAGCGGTGGTGTGGGTTGGGGTGCAATCGTTCAGTCTGCCTGTCAACCTTTTTCTCTCGTTCTGTGACAGTAGAAAGGCCACCCCTCGGAGTGTGGCAATAGCTATCATCGGACTGATGAGCAGTAATGCACAGTATCAGTGAAGATTTGATATAAGCCGGGCTTTTCGCCCATCTTACCCGCAGAATTGAACACATCAGATCAAATCTTGACCAATACGGTGCAGCTTCACCGCGACTCTCAATCGTCCTTAGTCAGCCCAGCCCCTGCACGGCGTTTTGTTCCCATGGGGCAGACTGCCAGGCCACGCTTATGCTTCCCCGTCATCAGGAGCACGTACCGACACGGGTACGTGCTGTAAACCGTACCTGCCGGTACACGCGATGAATGCGGCAGCCTGGCTTTCGCACGCCAAACCGTGCGCCACGGGCAATCCGGTCGGAAAACCGTACCCACGCCGGCGTGTGATACCACGGCGTGGGTAGTGTAACTGCCGTTCTCTGTATCTGCGCTCGGACCACTGTTGTCGGCGTGGTGGTGCAACCACGAGCGATGATATATGGCAAACCAGATTTGATATCAGCAGGAGTTACGCAGTTCCTTCCCGATGAAGTATACGTGAGGCGATAAACCGTGTTCACACTTGTTGCACTTGTCGCTCCGTCTCCCGTGTTTCTGGCTGACGATGGAGGTGTACGCTGATGAACCCACCGAAATGTGACGAACTGGATTATATCCACGTTCTGGTCGCAGCGCAGCACGTGTTCAGCAATACAGCAGCAGCACGCTGCCATCCGGGAGCGCCCACGAACCGTCCGGCGCATGCTGCCTCCACGCGTCTGCTGCACCGGTGTCGTGCGGATGGCACTGCCGTGTGGGACGAGGTACGCCCCTGGGTGTCATTGACCACGGGCTGCTTGATGATCGACGACACGACGCTGGACAAGCCATATAGTCGGGCGATGGAGCTGGTTACCCGCCATTGGTCGGGGAAACATCAGCGGGTGGTGGTAGGTATCAATCTGATCAGGATGCTGTGGACTGATGGGAATGCCCACCTGCCCTGTGACTTCCGTATCGACGACAACGCCCACGATGGGTTGACCAAGAACGACCACGTCCGGGCGATGGTGCAGGCGGCGGCCGCACGCGGGTTTCAGCCTCGCCTGCTTGCCTTCGCCAGCTGGTATGCGAGCCTGGAGAACCTGACGCTGGTGCGCTCGCTGCCCTGGCAGTGGCTGACCCACCTGAACGCCAATCGCCTGGGTGATCCTGATGGGTCGGGCAACCGACCGATCCGGGACGTCCCGATTCCGGCTGCGGGCACCATCGTGCATCTGAAGGGCTATGGCTTCATCAAGGTGGTCGCGATAGCCACCCCAGCCGGTGGCAGTGACGACTGGGCCACGAGCGACCTGGCGATGCGTGCCGACCAGTGGGTGGAGGACGCCCGGTACCGGTGGCGGATCGAAGCGTACCATCGCGGGATCACGCAGTACTGTGGCATTGAACGCGCCCAGCACCGCGCCGCTCGTGCCCAGCGGAATCACATCGGTCTGGCGCTGCGGGCCTTCCTCCGCCTGGCATGGCACCGGTTGCGGACAGGCACGTCGTGGTTTGAGGCCACAGCCGCCATCGTCCGTGAGGCGATACGAGCCTACCTGGCTCATCCACGCTCTACCCAGCTCTCAACTGCGTAACTCCTGATCAGATCAAGACATGCGTCCCCTGTCGCTCGTGGCTAACCGCCGTCGGCGGTGCAATCGTCGGCACAAACGCGGGTTCGGCGTCACGTCGCAGGATGGTATGTTTGCGCCAGGCTTCCTCTGATTGCGGGTAATCCTGCCGGAAGTGGCCACCACGGCTCTCAGTACGCAACAAGGCCGCAGTGACGATCAGCCGTGCCGTCAGTCCGGCATTAACAGCAGTGATGTGATCGGCTTCGTCTGGCCCGGCACTGATTGGCCACTCTGCCAGCCTTGCCAGTGCGCTTCGAAGGGTTGATCCGTCTCGCAATGGCCCGGCGGCTCGCATGATTTCGGCCAGTGTAGAGCGCCAATCGGCAGGAAGTGGCGTGGTAATTGGTGCTATCGGAAGCGGATCAGGCATAGGAACGGCTTGCCCGCGATAGGTAGCGGCGGCTTCACCGGCCCGGCGACCAAAGACAAGGCATTCGAGTAACGAGTTGCTGGCCAGCCGATTCGCGCCATGCACACCCGTACAGGCGACCTCACCGGCAGCGAAGAGTCCCGGCAGATTGGTTGCGCCACTCAAATCGGTACGTACCCCTCCCATGAGGTAGTGGGCTGCCGGTGCCACCGGAATCGGATCTCGCACCGGATCAATACCGTCGGCCCGTAAACGGGCACAAATGGTCGGAAAATGATGCTCGATCTGATCAGGTGGCAGATGGGTCAAATCGAGCAAGACGTGATCGCAGCCTTCCTCCTGCATTGCTGCAACAATGCCGCGCGTTACCACATCGCGGGGTGCCAGTTCGGCACGCGGATCGTAGGCCGGCATAAAGCGCCGACCGGTTGGCGTGTAGAGCAATCCACCCTCACCACGGGCAGCTTCGGTGATCAGAAAGCCATAACCGGCGCGGGTGCGATAGACCGTAGGATGAAATTGCACAAACTCCATATCGGCAATCTCGGCTCCGGCGCGGTAGGCCAGCGCAATGCCTTCACCGAGTGCCGTTGGTTGATTACTGGTTAGCCCGTACAACGCACCAGCGCCGCCACTGGCCAGCACGGTTGCCGCCGCCAACACTCGCCACCACGACCCATCAGCCTGGCGTACCAGCGCTCCGACCACGCGCTCATCGGCAGTTAACAATTCGACCGCCTGGGCCTGCTCGCGCACACTGATGAGTGGCGTGGCACGCACTCGCTCGATCAACACCTGGGTTACAGCCCGCCCGGTTGCGTCGCCGACGTGAACAATGCGCCGCCGGGAATGCCCTCCTTCCAGCCCTAACGCAAATTGATCGGCATCGCGCTCGAAAGGTACCCCCAACATCGCCAGCTCACGCATCAGTGCCGGTGCTTCGTGGGCAAGCACTGCCACGGCTGCCGGATCACACAAGCCGGCTCCGGCAGTAAGCGTGTCGGCAACGTGAATGCCAGGCGAGTCGGCCGGGTCCAACGCGGCAGCAATCCCGCCCTGGGCCCAGGCCGAGTTACTTTCGGGGAGTGAACCGCGTGCCAGAACGAGCACGCGCGCACCGCGGGCAGCCGCGGCCAGCGCTGCAGTGAGACCGGCTGCGCCGGCGCCAATGACCAGGACATCAACAAAACGGTCGCGTACCGATGGCATGCGCTGCAGAATGCTGCGTTGAGTAGGAAGGGCTTCCATCATATGCTCCTCTGCCAGGTGTGAGGTGAATACTTCAAATGTGCAAAGATTGCGCAGACCTACAACGCCAGCATTCGGTCAATGGCGATTCTGGCCCGTTCGGCAATCTCCGGCGGTACTGTCACCTGTTCGCGCAGGTCGCGTAGACTGTCGCGCACCTTTGCCAGCGTGATCAGCTTCATGTAGCGACAGCTTATCGACTCATCGATGGGAACAAACTGCTTATCCGGATTGGCTTTGCGCATCCGGTGGAGCACGCCAATCTCGGTGGCAACCACAAAACGGCTGGCCGGTGAGCGGTTGACATGCGCAATCATGCCCTCGGTGGAGAGAATATGCGTGCCCCGACTCTCAATGGCGCCGCGAGCCACATAATCCATTGCGCTACTCACACAGCCACATTCAGGGTGAATCAGAAACTCGGCGTCAGGCATTGCCGCTCGCTTCTGTTCGATCATGGTTGGCCGGATGGCGGCATGGACGTGACACTCGCCGGCCCAAATCTTGAGCGGTCGCCCTGTTTTGTGGCGTAGATAACTGCCGAGAAACATATCAGGCAAAAACAAGATGGTTTTATCGGCGGGGATGGCGTTAATAACTCGCTCGGCATTGCCCGACGTGCAGCAATAATCACTTTCTGCCTTGACAGCAGCACTGGTATTTACATAACTTACAACAACCGCACCTGGATTCGCAGCTTTCCACGCTCGTAACTGCTCTACGGTAATCGAGTCGGCCAGCGAGCAGCCGGCGTTTGCATCGGGAATGAGTACCGTCCGCTGCGGATTAAGGATGGCGGCAGTCTCGGCCATAAAGTAGACACCGCACACCATAATGACGTCAGCGTCGGTCCGGGCTGCGGCCTGCGCCATACCCAGCGAGTCGCCGACATAATCGGCAATCTCCTGAATTTCGCCGTATTCGTAATTATGTGCCAGGATGATCGCATTGCGTTGGCGCCGGAGGTCAGCAATTTCGGCGATGAGGCTGGCAGCCGTTTCACCGGTTGTTTCGTAGATCTGGGCGACCATGAGATATTCTCCGATTTAGTGTTATTATTACACTTTTAACAATTGCGATGAGTATACACCTCCGACGAGATATTGTCAAGAGGTCACTAACAAAAATGTTAGCCAACTAGCCCTTTTTTCCCCCTTCTCTTTTGCCGACTTTGGCTGCACAATAGGTCTATCAAGGCGAATCGTAGCTATGCAGAGATGTCTCATCCCCTGCATCTGTTGCCATCTGCCGGGCGTAACCTCGAAACAAACTTCGGCGACGAGTCGTTTAGGTATATACAGGTAAATACCTTCCGCATCGTCGGAGTAGTATAGTATATGGACACTATAATGACCGGGCAGTTGACTGAATGGCGTGATCTGGAAGGCTACCTTGAGCCACATCAGCTTGCCGATTTGATCACAACCGGCGATTTAGCCGCCGGAGTACGTGCGCGCCTGGGCAGTGATTTGCGGGCCAGGCTGGCAGCGCACGCTGCTTATATTCCGGCGCGTATTGTTCACCAGCAACTGGCCGATCCGCAGCCCGGTCGTACCGGTGGCTCGTTTTGGGAAGGATCGCTCCTTTTCGCTGACCTCTCCGGTTTTACCGCGCTGTCGGAGCGCCTGTCAGAGTTAGGGCGCCAGGGGGCAGAAGAGGTTTCGGCTATCGTTAACCGATTGTTTGCCGCCTTGCTGCATGAAGCGCAGGTGCGGGGTGGGGTGTTGCTCAAGTTTGGTGGTGATGCTCTGACCGTTTTTTTCGATGCAACGACTCTGAACGATGATCACGCGCTTGCTGCCTGCGCCGCCGCCCTGGCGATGCAGAGTCGGATGGGGGAATTTGCCCAACTCTCAACGCGGCTAGACAATTTTTCCTTGCGTTTGCGCGTTGGGGTTCACGCTGGGCGAGTCTTTGCTGCCGAGGTTGGCGATCAGAGTCATATTGAACTGGTGGTCACCGGACCGGAAGTAAATCGGGTTGCATTGGCGCAAGAGATTGCTGCACCGGGTGAGGTTGTTGTCAGTGACCAAATCTTGCGGTGTATTGCAGGTTATCGGGTTGAACCGCGTCAGGCGGGGTTTTATCATCTCCTCGATCTGCAACCAACAGTAATCCCGTCGGTGCCGTCGTTAACCTGGTCGCTCAGTGGCCCGGATGATCTGGCAACGCTGAATCGGCTGGCCCGCCAGCTCAATGCTCTCCAGCCCTATCTTGTCCACCGCTTACCACGCCGTTTTCTCGATCCTGCTGCCGGCGAATTGGGTGAATTTCGCCCAGTGACCGTGCTCTTCGCCAACGTCTACGATTTTTCCCGCTATCTCATCAAGCTCGATAGCGATCCGGAACTGGCTGCGGCTATCTTCAATGCCTACTATCGACGTGTGCAGGCAGTGGTTCATCACTACGAGGGTATCATCAACAAAGTCGATATGTATACCCACGGTGATAAACTCATGGCCTTGTTTGGCGCACCTACAGCTCACGAAGACGATCCGATCCGTGCTGTGCGGTGTGCCCTTGAATTGCGTACAGTCATCCAGGAGGCAAACCAGGAGATCGGTAAGTTAGCGGGAACCCTTGCCCCGCCACTGGCTCAGAAGATCGGTATTAATACCGGTACTGTCTTTGCCGGGCGGGTTGGTGGTGCGGCACGTTATGAATATACCGTGATGGGGCCGGCGGTGAATCTGGCCGCACGCCTGATGGCTGCCGCTCCGGAGGGGGCTATCTACCTCTCGCCAAGCTCGCAGATGGCCGTGCAGGATCAGGTTGTCTTGCAGGCCGCTGCACCGCTGACCTTGAAAGGGCTGAGTGAACCGGTTACACCGGCACAGGTTGTCAGCATTGCCCCCGTCTCCAACCGCCATGACGATGAGCAACTGGCGGTAGCACCTCTGATTGGACGTGATGCCGAGCTGAAACAGGTGTTAACCACAGCCCGTACTGCGCTGCGCGGACGTGGCGCCACGATTGCACTGGTTGGGGAAGCAGGTGCCGGTAAATCACGCCTGGCCGAGGAGGCAATTCAGCGATTGGTCATTGACTCGACGGTCCATCAGGATGACTATGAGGATGTGCCACCGTTCACCATTCTCTTTGGCGATTGTCAAAGCTACGAACAACGTACTGCCTATGCGGCGATCCGCGCACCATTGATCAGTGCTCTGGGTCTTGATGCACGGAGTGCACCAGATCAATTAGCTGCCAATGTCGTTCATCGCCTTGAACACCTGGTACCGGAACTCAGCCGCTTTGCACCGCTGCTGGCCGATGCGCTGGCGTTGCCGATTGCTGATACGCCGTTAACTGGCGGGTTGTCCTCTCAACAACGCCATGATCGATTGCAAGAGCTATTGGTTGAGATCTTTCTCCGTCTGGCTACTCGTGAGTCGCTTCTGCTGATCCTGGAAGATTGCCATTGGGCCGACTCGCCATCGCTCGAGGTCCTTGAGCGGTTGAGTAAGGCTGTTTCAGGCCGTCGTCTGGTCTTGTTACTCACCTACCGTCCTGAAATGGTATCACCAGCCCCATGGGATAGTCATCCCAACACCATCCGCATCGAATTAGGTGAGCTACGGCCAGAAGACAGCCGGGCACTGTTAGAAGCACTCCTCGGCGGACCGCCGCCGGAAGAGATGTTGCCGCTGCTGGATCGCACTCAGGGTAATCCCTTCTTCATCGAGGAGTTGGTACGGGCATTAGTTCGTGATCGGCTGTTGATTCGCGACAGCGCAGGTGCTGCGTGGCGATTGGCTCGTCCGGTTGAAAAGATCGAGCTGCCCCGCAGTATTGAAGGGTTGCTGATTGCCCGCCTCGACCGTCTGGATGAACCACGCCAGGAGCTGGTGCAGGTTGCTTCTGTCATTGGCCGACGTTTCCAGCGCCCGGTGGTAGAGGGCGTCTACTCTAACCCGCCGGTGCTCGATGAGAGCCTGGAGCGCCTGATCGATCATGAGTTGATCCAGGCCGATCAGCAGGAGCGCATTCTGGCCTACATCTTCCGGCATGCGCTGTTGCGTGATGTTGCCTACGAGGGCATTCTGTACGCTCGCCGGCGCATGTTACACGCTCGTGTGGCCCGGCGGATCGAAGAGATTGCTGCGCATCAGCTCGAAGAACAATACGCAGTGCTGGCGTGGCATTTTTTGCAGGCCGAAGAGTGGCAGCCGGCACTACATTATCATCTCCTGGCTGCCGCTCAGGCGCATCGTCGCTTTGCCAATCGCGATGCGCTGGCGCTGTACACAACGGCCCTGAAAATTGCGCCGTACCTGGCGACAGTATGGGACCCAAATCGCTTAATCGACCGGGTCGCCGAAATTCATGAAGCAATTGGCGATATTCATCTGACATTGGGTGAATATGATGAAGCAGAGCGGAATTTTCGCGAAGCACTTCAGTTAAGCCTGCCTTCTGCCGATCAACCGGTAAGCGAGCGCTGGCTGCGCCTGCACCGTATGCTGGCCTCAGTCGAAGAGCGACGCTCGAATTATCAGCAGGCGTTTGCGCTGTTAACCGAAGGGATGTCCCGCGCTCATCAAGGGTTGTTGGCCGAAACCGCCCGTTGTTATCTGCTTGGTGCCGGAATTGCCTACCGCACCGGCGATTATACCCACGCAATGGAATGGGCGAATATCGGTTACAGGCTGGCTGTGGAGAGTGCTAGTCTGACGGATCAGGCCAGAGCGCTCAAAATTATCGGCAATATCGCCAGTGATCAGGGAAATCGGACACAGGCTGTCGAAGCCCTCAATCAGGCACGTACTCTTTACGAACAAGCGAACATGCCGGCTGGTTTGTGTGATGTGCTCAATGACCTGGGCCGTGTCTATACCCAGGCCGGACGTTGGGCCGAGACCATCGCGGTGTTTGAGCAGTCAATGGCGATTTCCGAGGCCATTGGCGATGTACTGGCTACGGCTCGCACGGCCAATAATCTGGCGGTTGTGCTGGTGGGTCGGAATGAACTCGAACGGGCCGGTAAGCTGTACCAGCGTGCCGGTGAACTCTTCGCCCGCCTTGGTTCCCGGCTGGGTGTAGCGGTGACGGGCTATAATCGCGGTGAGGTGTTACTCAATCAAGGACATGCCGCTGCTGCCCTGGATCTGTTCATCACGGCGATTACCGATCTGGAGTCAATTAATGCCCGCAGCTTTCTGCCAGAAGTTCTCCGACTGGCGGCGCTGGCCGCACTGGCACTGGAGGACGTTGCAGGTGCGCGTGCATACGCACAACGTTCGCTAACGATTGCCGAAGAATTAGGCCAGGCCGATGATGCGGCGATTGCAGAGCGGGTGTTGGGTGAAATTGCCCTCGCGGCAGGTGATTTGTCAACTGCTGCCGAATTGTTCGAGCGGAGTGGCAATACGCTGGCTGCGTTGGGCAATCGTTATGAACTCGGTAAGGTTCGTTATCAACAGGCTCGTCTGGAGTTGGCGCGTAAACAGTATTCGACAGCAGCGGCAGCTCGCGCTGAAGCACTTGCTATCTTCACCGAACTCGACGCCCAACGCGATCTGGCGCTTACCAATGCTTTACCGGTTTGAGAGCAACCCTCCCCTGGGTAAAGGAGAATCCTATGCAACGCCTTCTGTTCGCATTGGTGTGTTTCGCTCTTCTTGTGGCGCCGATGGCGTTGGATATGCGTCCGCAACCGGCAACCGCGGCTTCACCTTCACCGGTGCGTCTCACTGAGATCACCAATTTACCGGAAATTGCCGAGATCGAGCCAAATAACCGGATCACGCCGCCCGGTGTTTCGGCCCAACAAATTGCGTCCGGTCGCACCGATAGCTGGCGACAGCCGATTACCGGTGTGATTACCTCTTCTATCGATATTGACTACTTCTATTTCGATATTAGTGCCCCAGGTTCGCTGGTGACGATTGAACTCACCAACTTGACTGCTGACTACGATCTGGTCTTCGGTGGTGGGGTTGATCCGGCAACCGGGCAGGGTGGTGCCACGAATACCTTTGAATTCGATGCCGGTCAATCTGGTTTAGAGGATGTTACCCAGATCGGTGGACAGATCGCCTCAATCGGTGGGCAGATTGCCTCGATTGGCGGTCAGATCGCCTCAATCGGTGGACAGATCGCCTCAATCGGTGGACAGATTGCCTCGATTGGCGGTCAGATCGCCTCAATCGGTGGACAGATTGCCTCCATTAGTGTCAATCCGGGCAACAATGACGAGCAAATCGAGATTATTGTCTGGCAGCCAGGGCGCTATTTTGTCGCGGTTGCTCCTTCCAACGCTGGCGAAACCAGCTCTCAACCGTACCGACTCACCATTACGCTCGAACGGAGCACATTGCAATCGTTAGGGCCGGCACCGCACGTGCAGTTTCTGACCGATAGACCTGATCCTGATGTTACTACGCTCTACATCATCAATTCCGCTCGGATGCAGGGGGTATACCCTGGTGAACTTACGGCAATTAATGCTATTACGACGACCCTCTCTTCATCCACTGGCTATTCTGGGCTTACGCAACTGGTCTGGGGTGAGTCTGAAAATGCCCTGATCCTGGAGAAAGGTGCCGTCATCGATCTGGCAAACCTGGAAGTGATTACCGGTACGCTGCCGTTTAGTCAATTGCTCAACGACTGGTCGCAACCGGCTAATCAATCAAATCCGCTCTATGCGAATTATCTGGCCCAGATCATTGACCATGTGATCGAAGCGGCTATCGCACCTGCTGGGAATGGTCTTTCACGTGATGTGCGGGTTCGTTACCGGATGCGAGCCAATAACGACTCCAATCTGGGTAATGAAACCAACCAGACAACACCATACCCGAATGTGCGCAATATCGTGTTGGTTGGCGGGGATGAGATTATCCCCTTCTTCCGTCTACCCGATCTGACAACGATTGCCAACGAAGCCGATTACCTCGACTATTTGAAGACGATTGATCCGAATACGAACGGTGCGAGTCTTATTTCACCCAACAATCCACTCGGTGCAGCATTGCGCAACCGCATGCTGCTTAGTGATAACCCCTATGGCGCCGACCGACCCTACCGCTTTTACGGGTTTCCACTCTTCGTGCCGCGGCTGGCTGTAGGCCGCATTGTTGAAAGACCCTCCGAGATTGCCGATTTTCTGCGTCGCAACGCACCCGGATTTGGCGAGGAGAATATATATCTGCGTGATGATTTCTACTATCCACGCAGCCTGTCTATCACCGGCTACGACTTCTTGATTGACGGGGCTAACGCAATCTCGCGCACCTTGCAGCAGGCAACCAGT
>BPGU01000012.1 GCA_026003195.1 Armatimonadota bacterium | reverse complement strand
CAATCAGCTGCTCTATGTGCCGCGTACCGGAGTGAACAATAACTGGTACTTCGCTTACACGCCTAACGGCGAGCGCTGGCGCTGGTGGACTACCGACCGAGGTGAGGCGCTGCAAGGCGATGTGAACCGGGACGGGCAGGTAGATGACAGCGACCTGCTGGCGGTGCAGTTTGCGTTTGGACGCACCGATTGCCCCTGCCCCGAAGATGTGAACAGCGATGGACAGGTGGACGACTCCGACCTGATGGTGGTGCTGTTCAACTTTGGGCAGTCGGCAGGTGGGAGCGGTGAGCTGGGAGTACGCCTATGATGTGTGGGGGAACCTGGTTCAGGCGACCTCGCCCGCCGTGGGGGTCTATCGGGCAGGGTACGACGCGCTGGGGCGACGAGCCTGGGAAGAGGTGCAGACCGCGCAGGGTACCCGACGCACCTACTACCTCTATGAAGGCGACACGATAATTGGCGAGGTTGGCACGGAGGGTGTATATGAATATGTGTGGGGCTTGTTGGGACCGATCGCGCGGATCGATCTGAATAATCCTGCCGACACGCGCTACTATGTGATAGATGGCTTAGGGCATGTGCGGGCGTTGGTGAACTCGCAGGGTGTGCCGACGGATGTCTATCACTACGACAGTTGGGGCAACCCGCTGCCAACCGGCACCGAGACCACCCGCCAGCCCTTCCGCTGGAACGGGGCGTATGGGTACGAATACATCCCCGCGACAGGCTTGTACCATGTCGGCGCACGGGAGTATGACCCGCGCACAGGCAGGTGGTTGCAGAGAGACCCGATTGGTGTTGCCGGCGGGCATCCGAATGTGTATCTGTATTGCTTCAACAGCCCACTCATCTGGAAAGATCCTAGTGGATTACAGTTTGTGGTATTTGTGCATGGAACTCTAAGTAGTCCATCAGTTTTTGATAAAAGTTATATAAGCGTCGTCAAGCAAACATTAGGAGCAACTGCTGGTCATCATCTGTTTGATTGGAGCGGTGGTATTGAAACTTATCATCCCAGCACGATTTGTGCAGCGGGTCGTAGACTTGCCCAGAAGCTGAAAGAGATCCGCGAAAAGTTTCCTAATGAACCAATCTACATAGTTGCCCACAGCAACGGAGGCAATGTCGCAATCGCTGCAGCCCAAGCGGGTGGACCGGTTGACGCAATCATTCGCTTAGGGAGTCCCTACTACATACGTGCGGGCTTAATCGACGTTCCGGATGGTGTTCGCGTTATCGACTTTTATGATCGAAAAGACAGTGTACAGTTTGGTAGCGCTAATGAGTTTGGAGGGGCTGCCTTGTTGCATCAGATCCCACGAGATTGGTCCTCTCGCAAAGAATGGCAAGGGTGGTGTCGATACGAAATCAGTGTAGAAGAGATCACGGGGCAAGCCCCACTCAAAGGTTATGAGATTCATTCCCTGATGAGGAGTCTCGAGGTCTGGAATGCGATAAGTGGTACAATTCTGCGGAACTTACCTTGAGCTCTTTTGGATCATCTACTGGAGGATCGTAAGAAGTGCGCTTATTAATTGTTCTCGTTGCAAGTATTATAGTTAGCTTACTAATTACGCCATGGCTGATAGAGCCGCTGATGGCAAGTCTGGATATCGGGGCAAACATACGTGGCTTTGGACACAGCCTCGGTAGTGCCCGCTGGATCGGACTATTGTCGTGGGGATGGCTTGGCTGGCGTCTGTGGGAACACTGCCGTGTAAGCCCGACATCCTGCTTGCTCCGATGGCTGATTGGGGGGACATGGCTAACTATTTTTGGTGTTTTGCTGCTAATAGTAACCGATCGTGCCCTCTGGTTCCCTGAGGACCCCACTTCCCATTTACGTTGGAGAGGTTTGCCTGATACTTACTCCATCCCACTAACCGAACAACTGTGGTATGTAGCAGACAGAGCCACACGCCTTGTGGGGCTGCGCACGGTGTTCGGTTCTCCCTACTGGCAGTGGAACTATGGAAGCGCGCTGTTGCACTTGCTGGAGTGGCTCTGGCTAATAGTGGTTGCACTGTTGTATACGGCAATCGCACAGGTTCTGTCAGGTTGGTTGGGGCGTCGCTGGCGATTTTTGCAGAACAGGTGCGCGAGAGGCTTTACGGTGGCACAAGGTTGGTTGGTAGTCTATCTGAGTGTGCCGTTGGTAGAGTTGGCATCGAAGGATTGGACAACAATCGGATGGCAACTATGCGTGACAACGATTTATAATGGAGCGGTTTTTGTACCGTTCTTATTAGTAAACGCTCTTCTTGCTCACAAGCTGATTGAGGTCGGTATGGGCACATAGAAAACTGTCATGAAAGAGCAGGTTTGGTATCTGAGTGGGATCGCCTCAGCGTGCTATTACCTGCTCACAAGCGATACGTTTCCGCTCACTGCTATCCAGCGAAGCTCCCTTTTGGGGGGTTAGCAGCGGGGTACAGATAGTTGCCTACTGGCTCATTGGCAATCCGATAGACTACCGTCCAGTGCCACTTGATGAGCATATCCTGTGCTCCATCGTTCCGATGGTTGTGGGAATGCTTTTTCTGTTTGTCTATGCAGGGCGACGCCGAGCTAGGTGAGTCAAGAACACGATCGCGCGGATCGATCTGAATAATCCTGCCAACACGCGCTACTATGTGATAGATGGCTTAGGGCATGTGCGGGTGCTGGTGAACCCTCAAGGCGTGCCAACTGATGTCTATCACTACGACAGTTGGGGCAATCCCCTGCCGACAGGGATGGAGACCACGCGCCAGCCGTTTCGGTGGAACGGGGCGTATGGGTACGAATACATCCCCGCGACAGGCTTGTACCATGTGGGCGCCCGGGAGTACGACCCGCGCACGGCACGGTGGCTGCAGAGAGACCCGATAGACGCGGCTTCAGGCGACCCGAACCTGTATCGCTACTGCCTCAACGACCCCGTGAATCTGGTAGACCCCTCTGGCTTAGACTTTTGGGAAGATCTCAAACGCTGGTATATGGGCGGAATGGGCGGGCTGAGCCAGTGGGTCGACCAGAACTTGATGTTCGGTTTGACGGAGCGGTTCGGTACGACGGCAGGGCGTTATGATTGCGGACAGGCGTCGGGATGGCAGCTGGCGTGGGATGCGACTTTGTGGGGCGGCGCCTTACTGCTGGCAGGGTTTTCCTCTGCGGTTCCAGGGGATGAGGTAGTGCTCGGAGGTGCTGCCACAACGAGAGCAGCGGCTTCACAAGGACTGCGCGGCACGGTTCGTAGGGGCTCGGCAGCATCGGCTCAGCGGGCAAGACAGTTAGGGAGGGCAGGCGAACAGAAGGCAGGGATTACGGGAAAAAAAGAACGCATCACAGGTCCTGTCTCAAAAAAGAACCGTTTTCCTGATCAGATTGATAAGAATTCAAACATACTTAAAGAGGTCAAAAATGTCCGCGAGCTGCGGTTCACCACACAACTTCAAGACTATTTAAAATGGTGCGAAAACAATAACTACACCTTTATACTCATCACACGGCGCAATACGGTCTTAGATAAACGACTGCAAGACCTCATCCGACAGGGTAGAATCATCCACAAGCCAATCTTGTAATCAGGAGGGACGAAACATGTGCCTACAAAACGATGCACCCCTTGAGGATGTGTTGGAACTGGCACACGACGAAAGTCTTGCCCAGCAGGAGTTTGACCGTATCAATCGGGTGCTGGAGCGCTTTCCTGTCGTGCAAGAGATTGTGTTGCACGAGTCGGCGCAACGCGCTCGCCTTCAGTTAGACCCGCCTTCTCCTATAGACGCCCTTATCAACACGCGCCTTTCCTATCCTGAGGTCATTCCCACCCTAGTTGCGCTCCTCCCTCAGGTTCAGCATCCTCGGGTGAAAGAGGCGATTGTGCGGGCTTTGACGGTCAAGGAGGCACAAGGGATTGCCAACTCGGTGTTGATAGAACAGCTCAAGCAGGTGCCGTGGAGCGCAGAACTGGCGCAGGAGTACCAAAGCCTTTCAGAGACCAGCGTTGATCTGGGCTTTTTTTGCGAACTGCCCGTGGAGATGCAGCGTCGCCTCCGCACGCTGGCTCCGTGGGAGAGTTTGCTTTACTCTTTTGGGAACGCGCTTGAGTATCTGGCGCAGCGGGAGGACCTGCCCCACCTGTTGGAGATTGTGAGCGACCCACGCTACGGCTCGGCTCGTATTCAGATTATTCCTGCTGTGGTTCGCTTTCGTCCTGAAGGGCTGCGCGAGTTGTTGCTGGAGTTGCTGCAGGATTTTGACGTTAGTGTAGCGTTAGAGGCGGCGCGTGGGTTGGCGCGTTTGAAGGTGCGCGAGGCACGGGAGGCGATATTGGCGCGGTTTGCGGAGCGGATGGCAAAGCGTGGTCAAGGCGAGTTTCGCAAGATGGTGGAGAAGGTGGTGGCGCGCTTGGAGCGATAGCTCAACACTCACATGGAGACCAACCTCCAATCATTTCACTTGGAACGGGGCATATGGGTATGCGTATGTGCCCTTCACGGGCTTGTACCATGTCGGCGCACGGGAGTATGACCCCCGCACCGCACGGTGGCTCCAACGCGACCCGATAGACGTCGCTTCAGGCGACCCGAACCTGTATCGCTACTGTCTCAACGACCCCGTGAACCTGGCAGACCCCTCTGGCTTAGACCTCTGGCAGTGGTACCTGAGCGGGATGGGCGGGCTGAGCCAGTGGGTGGATCAGAACCTGATGTTCGGTCTGACGGAGCGGTTCGGTACGACGGCAGGGCGTTATGATTGCGGACAGGCGTCGGGATGGCAGCTGGCGTGGGATGCGACTTTGTGGGGCGGCGCCTTACTGCTGGCAGGGTTTTCCTCTGCGGTTCCAGGGGATGAGGTAGTGCTCGGAGGTGCTGCCACAACGAGAGCAGCGGCTTCACAAGGACTGCGCAGCACGGTTCGTGGGCGCTCGGCAGCATCGGCTCAGCGGGCAAGACAGTTAGGGAGGGCAGGCGAACAGAAGGCAGGGATTACGGGACCGAAGAAAAGCATTGGTCAAGGACCTGTGACGGGGAAAATGCGCTTTCCTGACAAGGTTGACGATATTACACACACACTTACAGAGGTCAAAAATGTCCGCGAGCTGCGATACACCAAACAGCTTCAAGACTATTTAAAGTGGTGCGAGAACTATAACTACACCTTTGTACTCATTACACGACGCAATACGGTCTTGGATAAACGACTGCAAGACCTCATCCGACAGGGTAAAATCATCCACAAGCCAATCTTGTAATCAGGAGGGATGAACCATGGACTTACAAAATGAGGCGCTCCTTGAGAATGTGTTGGAGCTGGCGCACAACGAAAGTCTTGCCCAGCAGGAGGCTGACCGTATCAATCGGGTGTTGGAGCGGTTCCCCGTGGTGCAAGAGATTGTTCGGCATGAAACCGAAGCACGCGCGCTCTGGCAAACAGAACCAGTCTCGCCTATAGATGCTCTTTGCAACACGCCCCTTTCCTATCCTGAGGTCATTCCGACCCTTGTTGCGCTCCTCCCTCAGGTCAAGCATCCGCGAGTGAAAAAAGCGATTGTGCGGGCTTTGACGGTGAAGGAAGCACAGGGGATTGCCAACTCGGTGTTGATAGAACAGCTCAAGCAGGTGCCGTGGAACGCAGAACTGGCGCGGGAGTTCCAAACCCTTCAAGCCATTAGCCGTGATCTAGGCGGTTTTGACGAACTGCCCGTGGAGATGCAGCGTCGCATCCGCACGCTGGCGCCGTGGGAGAGTTTGCTTTACGCTTTTGGGAATGCGATTGCGTATCTGGCGCAGCGGGAAGACCTGCCCCACCTGTTGGAGATTGTGCGCGACCCACGCTACGGTTCGGCTCGTATTGAGATTGTTCGCGCAGTGGTTCGCTTTCGTCCTGAAGGGCTGCGCGAGTTGTTGTTAGGGTTGCTGCAGGATTTTGACGATGGGGTAGCGTTAGAGGCGGCGCGTGGGTTGGCGCGTTTGAAGGTGCGCGAGGCGCGGGAAGCGATATTGGCGCGGTTTGCGGAGCGGATGGCGAAGCGGGGTCAAGGCGAGTTTCGCAAGATGGTGGAGAAGGTGGTGGCGCGTTTGGAGCGGTAATCGAACGCTCAAGCGGAGACCACGCGCCAGCCGTTCACTTGGAACGGCGCGTACGGGTACGAATACATTCCAGCGACAGGCTTATACCATGTCGGCGCACGGGAGTATGACCCGCGCACGGCACGGTGGCTGCAGAGAGATCTGATAGGCGTGGCTGGCGGGCATCCGAATGTGTATCTGTATTGCTTCAACAGCCCACTCATCTGGAAAGATCCTAGTGGATTACAGTTTGTGGTATTTGTGCATGGAACTCTAAGTAGTCCATCAGTTTTTGATAAAAGTTATATAAGCGTCGTCAAGCAAACATTAGGAGCAACTGCTGGTCATCATCTGTTTGATTGGAGCGGTGGTATTGAAACTTATCATCCCAGCACGATTTGTGCAGCGGGTCGTAGACTTGCCCAGAAGCTGAAAGAGATCCGCGAAAAGTTTCCTAATGAACCAATCTACATAGTTGCCCACAGCAACGGAGGCAATGTCGCAATCGCTGCAGCCCAAGCGGGTGGACCGGTTGACGCAATCATTCGCTTAGGGAGTCCCTACTACATACGTGCGGGCTTAATCGACGTTCCGGATGGTGTTCGCGTTATCGACTTTTATGATCGAAAAGACAGTGTACAGTTTGGTAGCGCTAATGAGTTTGGAGGGGCTGCCTTGTTGCATCAGATCCCACGAGATTGGTCCTCTCGCAAAGAATGGCAAGGGTGGTGTCGATACGAAATCAGTGTAGAAGAGATCACGGGGCAAGCCCCACTCAAAGGTTATGAGATTCATTCCCTGATGAGGAGTCTCGAGGTCTGGAATGCGATAAGTGGTACAATTCTGCGGAACTTACCTTGAGCTCTTTTGGATCATCTACTGGAGGATCGTAAGAAGTGCGCTTATTAATTGTTCTCGTTGCAAGTATTATAGTTAGCTTACTAATTACGCCATGGCTGATAGAGCCGCTGATGGCAAGTCTGGATATCGGGGCAAACATACGTGGCTTTGGACACAGCCTCGGTAGTGCCCGCTGGATCGGACTATTGTCGTGGGGATGGCTTGGCTGGCGTCTGTGGGAACACTGCCGTGTAAGCCCGACATCCTGCTTGCTCCGATGGCTGATTGGGGGGACATGGCTAACTATTTTTGGTGTTTTGCTGCTAATAGTAACCGATCGTGCCCTCTGGTTCCCTGAGGACCCCACTTCCCATTTACGTTGGAGAGGTTTGCCTGATACTTACTCCATCCCACTAACCGAACAACTGTGGTATGTAGCAGACAGAGCCACACGCCTTGTGGGGCTGCGCACGGTGTTCGGTTCTCCCTACTGGCAGTGGAACTATGGAAGCGCGCTGTTGCACTTGCTGGAGTGGCTCTGGCTAATAGTGGTTGCACTGTTGTATACGGCAATCGCACAGGTTCTGTCAGGTTGGTTGGGGCGTCGCTGGCGATTTTTGCAGAACAGGTGCGCGAGAGGCTTTACGGTGGCACAAGGTTGGTTGGTAGTCTATCTGAGTGTGCCGTTGGTAGAGTTGGCATCGAAGGATTGGACAACAATCGGATGGCAACTATGCGTGACAACGATTTATAATGGAGCGGTTTTTGTACCGTTCTTATTAGTAAACGCTCTTCTTGCTCACAAGCTGATTGAGGTCGGTATGGGCACATAGAAAACTGTCATGAAAGAGCAGGTTTGGTATCTGAGTGGGATCGCCTCAGCGTGCTATTACCTGCTCACAAGCGATACGTTTCCGCTCACTGCTATCCAGCGAAGCTCCCTTTTGGGGGGTTAGCAGCGGGGTACAGATAGTTGCCTACTGGCTCATTGGCAATCCGATAGACTACCGTCCAGTGCCACTTGATGAGCATATCCTGTGCTCCATCGTTCCGATGGTTGTGGGAATGCTTTTTCTGTTTGTCTATGCAGGGCGACGCCGAGCTAGGTGAGTCAAGAACACGATAGCGCGGATTGCCCTGAACAACCCTACCGATACGCGCTACTATGTGATTGACGGCTTGGGGCATGTGCGGGCGTTGGTGAACTCGCAGGGTGTGCCGACGGATGTCTATCACTACGACAGTTGGGGCAACCCGCTGCCAACCGGCACCGAGACCACCCGCCAACCCTTCCGATGGAACGGGGCATACGGCTACGAATACATTCCAGCGACCGGCTTATACCATGTCGGCGCACGGGAATACGACCCGCGCACGGCACGCTGGCTGCAGAGAGATCCGATAGGCGTGGCTGGCGGGCATCCGAATGTGTATCTGTATTGCTTCAACAGTCCATTCATCTGGAAAGATCCAAGTGGATTGCAGATCGTGATATTTGTTCACGGAAGCAATGCCGATTCAACAGTATTTGATAAAAGCTTCATAAGTGCAGTTAAGCAGACATTTGGAGCAACGGGGCATGTGATGTTTGACTGGTCAGGTACCATGAGCTATAATGTGATGGAAAACGATGCACGCAAGTTTTGCGAGTTTGTGAAGCAGGTCAAGGAGAAGCACCCGCTGGAACCAGTTATCGTGGTTGCACATAGCAATGGTGGAAATGTGGCTACACTGGCAGCCAGTTTGGGGGCTCCCATCAACACCATCATTCGACTCGGTTCTCCAACACCAAACCGTTTTCAGAATCCGAACTGGACAAAAGTGCCTAATAATGTGACGGTTTTTAATTTTTATGATCCGAATGACGCGGTAGTGAATAATTCGTTTGTTGCTGGGGGAGGTCCGGCTGAAAACGCGCCTTTTATCAACATCGCAATATGTGGTGATCCCAACAATAGATTGCCTCAGTCGGACCCACGAGCAATCCATAGTAATTTACGCAGCGCGGAGGTTTGGAACTCCCAAGTTGCACCGTATCTATCGCCTTTTGACTGGTCGAACCCGGCATTTACCCCTTGGCCCAAATTCCCGTGGTGAATCTAACTATGCAAGCAAGATCACGCTTGGTCCTCGACATTCTCTTAGTGGCTTTCCTTGCCTATCTGATAGCTCCCTGGATTTTTGAGGGGTGGATGAGCTTGGTGCCGCGTCTCCGCCACATCTTGTATATTGAGTTGCTGTGGCACGGTAGTACTCGCTGGGTGAGTGTTTATGCTGTCGTATGGGGCAGCGCCCTCTGGTATCAACTGGCTCCGCAAAGATGGAACCAGTATCCTGGAGCAAACTTTGGCGGCAGGCTTTTAGTCTGTGTCCTACTCATGCAAATAGGTATCCTCTACCTAATAGTGACTAACCCGCAGTTTTGGAGGGTGGACACGGATTACTTTCTTTCGCCCACCATCCGAACTGGATGGAGTGTATGGCATTTAGTAGAGGTTCCCATAAATGTTTTGATATTAGCATCAGGATTTCTTATTTTTGTTAATGAGAAAGGAATTCATATACAGTACACCCCGTTTGGGATTGCAGAGGAGCCTGGTTGGCTTTTGATACTTGTCATCGTACTTTTTTACTGGGGGGTTAGTTGGTGGGTTATATATCGATGTTGGCGGTGGCAAGGAGATGCCGAGAGTGAACAGAGCTGGTTACGGATTGTCTACTGGGGTGGATTAGGCTGGTTTGCATTCATTTTCTATCTTGACAGCTTCTGGCTATTTTTCGAGGTAGGCTATCAGTGGCGTTATTTGTTGACCATCATATTTTGGAAGAGAATAGGATTTTGGATTTTACTATTGATGGGATTGTGTTTATTACTGACGGTCGGATTGCTGACAGTGAAGCGACGAAGGCTCGGTACATAAGCGATGTGACTTCTGTGAGAGGTTATAGGAATCAATTGCATGGACAGGCTGTAACACCCTGCCGACACGCGCTACTATGTGCTTGACGGTTTAGGGCATGTGCGGGCGTTGCTGAACCCGCAGGGCGTGCCGACGGATGTCTATCACTACGACAGCTGGGGCAACCCGCTGCCGACCGGTACTGAGACCACGCGCCAGCCGTTTCGGTGGAACGGGGCGTATGGGTACGAATACATCCCCGCGACAGGCTTGTACCATGTGGGCGCCCGGGAGTATGACCCCCGCACCGCACGGTGGCTCCAACGCGACCCGATAGACGTCGCTTCAGGCGACCCGAACCTGTATCGCTACTGTCTCAACGACCCCGTGAACCTGGCAGACCCCTCTGGCTTAGACCTCTGGCAGTGGTACCTGAGCGGGATGGGCGGGCTGAGCCAGTGGGTGGATCAGAACCTGATGTTCGGTCTGACGGAGCGGTTCGGTACGACGGCAGGGCGTTATGATTGCGGACAGGCGTCGGGATGGCAGTTGGCTGGGGATGCCGCTTTGTGGGGCGGCGCCTTACTGCTGGCAGGGTTTTCCTCTGCGGTTCCAGGGGATGAGGTAGTGCTTGGAGGTGCTGCTACGGTAAAAACAGCGGCTTCCCAAGGGATGCGGGGCACGGTTCGTAGGGGCTCGGCAGCATCGGCTCAGCGGGCAAGACAGTTAGGGAGGGCAGGCGAACAGAAGGCAGGGATTACGGGACCGAAGGAAAGCATTGGTCAAGGACCTGTGACGGGGAAAATGCGCTTTCCTGACCAGCTTGATAAGAATAGATTCATACTTAAAGAGGTCAAAAATGTCCGCGAGCTGCGATACACCAAACAGCTTCAAGACTATTTAAAGTGGTGCGAGAAGAATAACCACACCTTTGTACTCATCACACGGCGCAACACGGTCTTGGATAAACGACTGCAAGACCTCATCCGACAGGGTAGAATCATTCACAAGCCAATCTTGTAGTCAGGAGGGATGAACCATGGACTTACAAAATGATGCACCCCTTGAGAATGTGCTGGAACTGGCACAGAACAGAAGTTTTGCCCTGCAGGAGTTTGACCGTATCAATCGGGTGTTGGAGCGGTTCCCCGTGGTGCAAGAGATTATCCAGTATGAAACGGAAGCACGCGCGCTCTGGCAAACAGAACCACTCTCGCCCATCGATGCGCTTGTCAATACGCGGCTTTCGTACCCTGAGGTCATTCCGACCCTTGTTGCGCTGCTCCCTCAGGTTCAGCACCCTAATGTGAAAGAGGCGATTGTGCGGGCTTTGACGGTGAAGGAAGCACAGGGGATTGCCAACTCGGTGTTGATAGAACAGCTCAAGCAGGTGCCGTGGAACGCAGAACTGGCGCGGGAATACCAACGCCTTTCAGCGACTCACGCTGATCTGGGCGATTTTGACGAACTGCCCGTAGAGATGCAGCGTCGCATCCGCACGCTGGCTCCGTGGGAGAGTTTGCTTTTCGCTTTTGGGAATGCGATTGGGTATCTGGCGCAGCGAAAAGACCTGCCCCACCTGTTGGAGATTGTGCGCGACCCACGCTACGGTTCGGCTCGTATTGAGATTGTTCGCGCAGTGGTTCGCTTTCGTCCTGAAGGGCTGCGCGAGTTGTTGCTGGAGTTGCTGCAGGATTTTGACGATGGCGTCGCGTTAGAGGCGGCGCGTGGGTTGGCGCGTTTGAAGGTGCGGGAGGCGCGGGAGGCGATATTGGCGCGTTTTGCGGAGCGGATGTCGAAGCGTGGTCAAGGCGAGTTTCGCAAGATGGTGGAGAAGGTGGTGGCGCGTTTGGAGAAGTAATGGAACGCTCAAGCGGAGACCACGCGCCAGCCGTTCACTTGGAACGGCGCGTACGGGTACGAATACATTCCAGCGACAGGCTTATACCATGTCGGCGCACGGGAGTATGACCCGCGCACAGGCAGGTGGTTGCAGAGAGACCCGATTGGT
>BPGU01000011.1 GCA_026003195.1 Armatimonadota bacterium | reverse complement strand
CTGATGTGAACGCACAAGACGAACAGGGGGAGACCGCCTTGATAGTTGCTGCAGGAGAAGGCCATGCGGACATAGTGAAGCTGTTGTTGGACCGTGGAGCTGATGTGAATGCACGAGCTCATTGGGGGAGGACCGCCTTGATAGTTGCTGCAGAAAAAGGCCATGCGGACATAGTGAAGCTGTTGTTGGACCGTGGAGCTGATGTGAATGCACAAGGCGATAATGGTAAGACCGCCTTGATAGTTTATGCAGAAAAAGGCCATGCGGACATGGTGAAGCTGTTGTTGGACCGTGGAGCTGATGTGAATGCACAAGGCGATAATGGTAAGACCGCCTTGATAGTTTATGCAGAAAAAGGCCATGCGGACATGGTGAAGCTGTTGTTGGACCGTGGAGCTGATGTGAATGCACGAGATTATTGGGGGAGGACTGCCTTGATGCTCGCAAAAACTGAAGAAGTAGCCAAGCTTCTCCGAGCCTACGGTGCGAAAGAGTAAGGCATGCAGACAGCGTTCGGAGGCAGGGAAGGTGTCAGCAGCATAAATTGTGCTACGGTTCCACACACATCCTTGCTCTGACGATGCATCCATTCCTTGCTGCGCTCGAGGAGCGAGTTCTCCTCTTCGATGGCGCAATGGGTACAACAATCCAGCGCTACGAGCTATCGGCCGAGGACTTCGGAGGGAAACACCTGGAGGGCTGCAACGAGCTGCTCTGTCTGACGCGGCCCGACATCATCGGTGCGATCCATCGGGCGTATCTCCAGGCAGGTGCTGACGTCATCGAAACAAATTCCTTCGGCTCGTCGGCAATTGTGCTGGCAGAGTACGGCATTGCTGAACGCGCCTACGAGCTGTCGCGTGCTGCTGCAGAGCTTGCCCGCCGTGCCGCTGACCAGGCAAGCACGCCCGATCGTCGTCGCTTCGTTGCTGGTTCGATGGGCCCAGGCACCAAGCTCCCCTCCTTGGGACACATCCATTTCGATGAAGCAGAGGAGGCGTTCTCGACCCAAGCGCTCGGCCTGATCGAAGGAGGAGCCGACCTGCTCTGCATCGAAACGTGCCAGGACCCGCTCCAGATCAAAGCAGCGCTTGCCGGCGCAGAGCGTGCCATCGCGCAGTGGCGTTCGAGGTCCGCACCCGATTGGCGGAACCACCAGATTCCCATCATCGTCAGCGTTACGATTGAAACCACGGGCACCATGCTCATGGGGACCGATATCGCTGCAGCGCTGGCAACCTTCGAACCGTACGAGAGCATCGTTGCTTTCGGCATGAACTGCGCTACTGGTCCGGCAGAGATGGAAGAACACATCCGCTACCTGGCCCAGCATTCTCCCAAGCCAGTTTTTGTGATGCCCAATGCCGGACTGCCGGAAAACATCGGCGGCAAAGCGCACTATCACTTGCGTCCGGAGGAGCTGCTTGCGTGGATGAAACGCTACGTGCAGGAATTCGGGGTTCGGATTATCGGGGGTTGCTGCGGCACGACCGACGAGCACATCCGTTTGCTTGCCGAGTGGCTTGCCGAGTACAACCAGCACCCCGATGTTCGGAGCAGGGAGCATATCCGGCGCTCGAACTGCATTTCGATCCCCAGTGTGAGTTCGCTGTATTCAAGCGTGCCCTTGCACATTGACAATCCACCGGTATTGGTTGGCGAGCGCTGCAATGCAAATGGTTCAAAGCAATTCCGCCAGCTCCTCCTTGCCGAGAACTACGATGCAATGGTTTCCATGGCAAAAGAGCAGATCCGCGAGGGAGCGCATATTCTCGACGTCTGCGTTGCCTACGTTGGCCGCGATGAGGTTCGGGATATGCGCGAGGTCGTCGGTCGCTTTCGCACGCAGGTGACGATTCCTCTCATGTTCGATTCGACCGAAGTGCCGGTACTCGAGGAAGCGCTCAAGCTCTACGGTGGACGTGCAATCATCAACTCGATCAACTTCGAGGAGGGAACGCGCAAAGCCGATGCCATTCTCCAGCTTGCCAAACGCTTCGGTGCAGCCGTCGTTGCGCTCTCGATTGACGAAGAAGGACAAGCCTACACGGTCGAAAAAAAGGTGTCCATTGCCGAGCGCATCCGAGATCATGCCGTGCGATATCACGGTTTGCGCGAGGAGGATTTGATTTTCGATCCGCTCACCTTTCCGCTGGGATCGGGACAAGAAGACTTGCGCCAGAGTGCTCTTGCGACGCTGGAAGCCCTTCGGCAAATCAAGCAGCGGATGCCACGCGCGGCTACCATCCTGGGCATCAGCAATTGTTCGTTCGGGCTATCGCCACGCATTCGGCACATTCTCAATTCTGTTTTTCTGCACTATGCCGTCGAGGCTGGGCTCGATCTTGCCATTGTTCACGCATCCAAGATTGTACCGCTCTACACGATTGATGAGCGTGGCCGGGAATTGTGCCGTCAACTCATTTTCGATGAGCGCCGTTGGGAGGAAGTCGAGTCATAATCTGGCTTCTGCGCATGTCCGCCGGTGGATATTTCAACGGCGCGTAAGTACCTTGCCCATTGCTTCGAGCGCTGCTCGATAGGCAGCGATAGCGCGTTCTTTGGCTGTTGCGTGGTCAATCATCGGTGATGGATACTCCGGCGTTCCCAGTTCTGGAATCCAGCGTTGCACGTACTGGCCGGTTGGATCGAACTTTGCTTGCTGGAGCAGGGGGTTGAACACGCGGAAGTACGGCGCAGCGTCGCAGCCAGTCCCTGCAGCCCACTGCCAGTTGCCATTGTTACTCGAAAGCTCATAGTCGAGTAGCTTTTCGGCAAAGTATGCTTCCCCCCAGCGCCAGTCAATCAGCAGGTCTTTTGTCAGGAATGACGCAACGACCATTCGCACACGGTTGTGCATCGTTCCGGTTTGGTTCAGCTGGCGCATTCCGGCATCAACGAGCGGGAAGCCGGTCCTTCCTTCGCACCATCGGCGAAAATCTTCCTCGTCATTGCGCCAGGCGATGGTGTCGTACTCCGGATGAAATGAGCGTGTGACGACATGGGGAAATTCCGCCAAAACCATCATGAAAAATTCTCGCCAGATCAATTCGCGCAGCCAGGCATCAGCTCCACACTCGAGCGCACGGCGAACTAACGCACGCACGCTGACCTTGCCGAAACGCAGGTAGATGCTCGCATGTGATGTTGCATCGTCGGCTGGATAGTCGCGCATGGCAGCATACCGAGCCAGGAGTTCTTCGCTTGTATCGAGTTGTGGAATGGCTACCGGTACTGGATGGAATCCGATCGCCTCCAGCGATGGAATTGGCACAGGCTCTGCCTTCCAGAGACGGTCGAGCAAGTGGTCAGTTCGGCACTCGGCATAATCACTCGGCGCAAGGCGCGCGCGCCATGCTTTGCTGTACGGCGTGTACACGGTGTACGGCGTGCCATCTGGTTTATGAATCTCACTTGCTTCGAAGATGCACTGATCTTTGAACGTCACAAGCGGGATGCCTCTCTGGCGCAGGAGCGTTTCGATTGCAGCATCGCGTGCAATTGCCGAAGGTTCGTAGTCGCGGTTGGTATAGACTGCTCGCACATCGAATCGCTCGACAAGTCGTGTAAAAACTTCCTCTGGAGTGCCATGTTCGACAAGGAAAGAACTTCCGCACCTTGCAATCTGCTCGGCTAACTCACCGACCCAAGCGTGAATGAGCGAGACCCGCCGATCGTAGCGATCACTGAGCCGATCGAGGATTGTTCGATCGAAAATGAACACAGGCACGACAGGATACGGGCTCTGGAGCGCCGCCTGCAAGCCGCGGTTGTCTTCCAATCGAAGGTCGCGCCGAAACCAAAAGATCGTCACTGACTGGCGTTCCATGGTCACTCGAAGAGACGATACTCGGTGTGATAAGCACAGTGGGCGGCAGAAGAGTTCCCAGTCTCATGGAGTAATTTCCGAAATTCGCATCGGTTGAACGTAGCCTTTCGATTCGATGGCACAGCAGGTTGAAGCCTACCGTCCCACCCACCGCATCCGCATTGTAACTGCGGCGTCTTTGTTCGATGGTCACGACGCAGCGATCAACATCATGCGACGCATTATGCAATCGAGCGGTGCCGAGGTCATTCACTTGGGACACAATCGCTCGGTCGCGGAAATTGTGCAGTGCGCCATTCAAGAGGACGTGCAGGCGGTGGCAGTCACGTCGTACCAAGGCGGGCACATGGAGTTCTTCACGTACATGCATGACCTGCTCCGCGAGCGAGGCGCCGGGCACATCCGCATTTTCGGTGGGGGCGGCGGGACGATCCTTCCGAGCGAAATCGAGGAGCTCCACCGGTACGGGATTACGCGGATTTACTCGCCGGACGACGGCCGCGCGATGGGACTCCAAGGCATGATCAACGACGTCCTCGAAAAAAGCGACTTCGAAACGCCCCTGACCTTTACCCCCGATGAACTTCGCCACGCAGTGCTCGACCGGGACGACCGCGCAATCGCGCAAGCGATTTCTGCGCTCGAACGCGGACGGCAGCTTCTCGACTGGCAACGTCTCGCCAGAGAGCGTGCGCACCCGACGTGTGTGCTCGGCATCACAGGCACTGGGGGTGCGGGGAAGTCCTCGTTGACTGATGAAATTGTCCGTCGCTTTCTGGAAGATTCGCCCGACCGTCGTGTGGGGATTCTCTCGGTAGATCCGTCGAAGCGGAAGACAGGTGGTGCGTTGCTCGGCGACCGAATTCGGATGAATGCAGCATTCTCGCCGCGCGTGTACATGCGGTCGTTCGCGACTCGTCAAGCGAACCTGGCGCTCAGCCCATACGTTGCGGAAGCGCTGTGGGTGCTCAAAGCTGCAGCATTCGATTTGATCATCGTCGAGACTGCGGGCATCGGGCAGAGCGATTCACAAGTGACCGAGATTGCCGACATCGCACTCTACGTGATGACACCCGAATACGGCGCAGCAACGCAGTTGGAAAAGATTGACATGATTGACTACGCCGATCTAATTGCCATCAACAAGTTCGACAAACGCGGCGCGCTCGATGCACTGCGCGACGTCCGAAAGCAATACCAGCGCTCGCATGGGTTGTGGTCCTCGCCTTTGGAGACCATGCCAGTCTTTGGCACGATTGCATCGCAGTTCAACGACGAAGGCACCAATGCGTTGTATCGGGCATTCATCGAGCTTGCTCGCTCGCGCTTTGGATTGGAATGGACAACCGATGTCGAGCACACCAGCCCAGTGAGTACTCGGATGACGATAATACCACCGGAGCGGTCGCGGTACCTTGCCGAAATTGTCGAAACCAATAAGCGCTACGATGCACATGTCGAGCGGCAAGCGGCGCTGGCACGGCGGCTCTACCAACTGCGCGGCGCGATGGAACAGCTCCTGTCGGCCAGCGAGGATGCAAACTCGCACTAACCTTGCAGCAGTCGTTGCACTGAGTCTGCTGGTAGGATGCTCCAGTAGCGTCCGCTTTACGTATTCCGCGCCGAGCAACGCGCCGACTGCGCTTCAGCGCCAGGTGCTCGACGTTGCTGCATCCCATCTTGGGACGCCGTATTGCGCAGGTGGTTCTCGAGAGCGCTGCTTCGATTGCTCCGGTTATGTGCAAGCGGTATTTGCGGCAGTAGGAGTCTATCTGCCGAGAACGACGCTCCAGCAGTCGCAAGCAGGCATGTTCGTTCCGACCGAGCAGCTCCGAGCTGGCGACCTGGTGTTCTTTCGTTTCGAGCGCCGAACTGGCGTCTCGCACGTGGGTATTTACGCAGGCGACGGCACTGTCTTCCACGCTTCCCAGTCGCGCGGTGTGATCCGCGAGCAACTGTGGGGCACGTATCTCGAGCGATGCATCGCGTTCTGCCGCCGTGTTCTCTCGTCCACTGAGAGCGGAATGTTCTGACTCTGTGCTGCTGCTGGAATATCGGTGACAACATTCGTTCCGTACTGGAACCAAAACAGTGTATTTTTGTCCAGCGCAGGACAATCTCTTGGGAGTGACAATGCAACGCTGCTATGTTCTTCCGCATGTGCAGACTGTGCTCCGATGGAGTGCATGTTTCTTTGCGTCCGCGCAAGCCCCGCTTTTTGTCTGCAACTTGAATAAGGACGAATCCTCCCGCCGCACTGCAGCAAGTGGTCATTCGCATTGTGGGACACAGCAAGAGAGTGACCGCAACATGCAGCCGAATGCCAGCAAGGATTGCCGCATGTGGTCGTGTAGCCAGAGCCAAAGTGCTTTGTGGACAATCGGTCTGCTGTGGGGACTCGGAATGCTGCTCGGGGTAGTCTCTCCGGGGTGGGCTACATGGGAACCTGAGGCTATGATTTCACCGCAGGTCTTCTCTCAAGGCGGAGCGCACGAGATTCTCACTGCCCACACTCCGGAGTCTGCCCGCTTTTTGCGCTACCACTACATTACCAGCGCCTACGATTCTGTCACGCTGGACTATCAAATCGGTGAGTTCTGGGTGCGCACGCGCCAAGGGCAATGGAAGCCGATTTGCTGGGCGATACCCCACGTGCTTGGTGAGCCCAGTTTCGGCTGGCCATATCGGGTCATTACCGACACTGCGCAGGGTGATGCACAATCCCTGCTTCCGTATCTGCAGAGCGAACCGTTTGACCGTGAATTGCTCGACAGCATTCGATTCTACCGCGTGTTCCGGATTGGGGTTGATTGCCGCGTGAGCATGGATCCGATCGGTGCGGATACGCTCGATCTCCCACCTGGCGATGGAAGCCCACTCGCCGATCACTGGCGGAATACGTTCTGGGTTGCTCCAGAAGGCACAATCTCTGACCAGCGCGAGTTCGTCGTGCAGCTTCGTGATGCGGAGAGCGATTCTGTGTTGGTTACCGTTGATAGCGTCGGTATTCTGCCGAACGCGGAAAGGCGGCTTGTACCACGGTATGGCACCGATCCAACACCATACAACCATGTTCGGGTGCTTCCACCGCTCGGCAGTGGAAGAGCCTACATCCAGATTGTGCCTCGGCGGTATGGCGGCTACCTCGACGATGGTTTCTGCCTCCAGGCCCCAATCCAGGCAAAGTTCAACTATTCGTGCATGTTCGAGCCGCAACCAAATGGAGACTGGGTACGCTACGATTCCGCAACAAGTGTTGCACTGGTGCGGCAGATTGATAGCCTCTACTTCGATCGCCTGATCGCTTACTGTGACAGTATCGTTGCATCGCCTGAGCCATGCTTACCACCGATGCCGCTTCGATTCAGCACATTGCCAGAGCGTGCGTTCGAAGCAGATTCGTTCTTTGCGCGCTACTACGATACGACGGTTGTCGTTGCCGACGGGCGCCGCATCGTCGAGATGGTCCAGCGTGGTTGCCAGCAGCAGGTTTCCTCGCAAGGGAGCATTGCGCAACCAGCCAGTGTCTCCACCCAACGCAGTCGCACAGCCATTAGCGCGTACTACGACCGCTTGCGGCGAGTGCTTGTCTGCACAGTCATGCGTGGAAGCAAAGAATTCGATGAGCCATTCTCCATAAGCGCGTGGAATATCCGGGGACAGCGAGTTCTTCACCACGTCTATCCCAGTCGTGGTGAACAGCCGGAGCAGATTGCTATCCCGATGGAAATGCTTGCGGCGGGTATCTACGCGTTTCGCTGCAGGGTGGGGTCTTCGATCTCGACCTTCGTGGTCAGTGTTCAGCCCTGAGCGATTTCTGCGCCTGTGATTTTGCGCCATGCGCAGGACGTTTGGTGCTTGCACTACTCTTGCGTACCCACACCACTCCTGAATTCGACAACATACACAGTCGCGCCGAGCGTTCCATCCTATACGTCGACGATTGCAGCTGCAGAGCAAGGATTGCCCTTCTGTCGTTGCGTTCTCTGGCAACATAAAACACTTGTTAGAAAGTTAGTCTCTGAGGGTAGATTTTTTTCATGAGGGTGAAACAATGTTGGTTCTAAGTGTATTATTTTGCGGTGTGAAGTGCCACTTATTTTGGGAACCTCCAATGCAATCGTTCCGCCTTCTGCTCCTGCGTGTGCTCGGTCTGCTGGCGATGAGCACTCTGCTTTCAGCTTCCGCGCTGGCACAGCTTGCCTCGAATGTCTGCAGCCCGAATGCCTCGTACTACGGCTGCATGAGCATCATGAGCTTTGGTATTGGTTCTACGACGTGGTCGAATTCTGGATCGTATCCGAACTGTGGTGCAGCATACACGGGCACCGGCACAAATACGAACTTCACCTTCAATGGTGCCGCAGGGCAAACGGTCAACTGGTCCTGTACCGCAGGGAATTACTACGGCTACTACTATGACGGGTATCTCTACATCTGGGTGGACTGGAATAACGACGGTGATTTCTTCGATGCAGGAGAGCAGGTGGCATCGTACTACTACATTTACCAAAGTACCTCCGGCTCGTTTACAATACCAAGTTCGGTGACAATGGGACCCAAGCGGATGCGGGTCATGTTCGGATATTGGTACTACATTGACTACGTGTACTACAGTGGTGCAAACCATCCGTGTGCCGGGAACTACACGACCTACTACAACTACGGTGACTTCCGAGATTTCATGCTCAACATCATTGCGAATAACGATGCAGGTGTTACGTCGCTGACAACATCAACCCCGCCGCCATTCCCACCGGGGAATAACACCGTGCAGGCGACGATCAAGAACTACGGTGGCAATACCATCACGAGTGTGACGGTCAACTGGTCGGTCAACGGTGTGACGCAAACGCCGGTGCAGTGGACTGGGTCGCTTCCATCTGGTCAGACGACGACAGTGAATCTTGGCTCTTTCAACTTCCCTCAAGTAGGAGCATTGCAGGTGCAGGCTTGGACGTCGAATCCGAATGGCGTGACCGATCCGGTCCCGTCGAATGACTATTCGAAAGTGTATCTCTTTGGTGCAGCCTTGAGCGGGACATACACGATTGGCGGGACAAATCCAGATTTCCCGACTGTTGTCGCTGCTGCAAATCAACTTACAGCAGGTGGCACATTAGGCGCGGTGACGTTCAACATTCGACCGGGGACGTACAGTGGTCATGTGTTCATCGCCAATCCGCCGGGGAACCAGCAGTCGCGCCCGATTGTGTTTCAGTCGGAGAACGGGAATGCGGCGTCGGTGATCATTGTGCACAACGGCGGGACGACGCAGACAGCAGCGTTGAACGAGACGGGAGTTGCCGGAGGTGAGCCGACGGTGCGGTTGCTCAATGCCGACTACGTGACGTTCAAGAACGTGACGGTGCAGGCGACGGGGACGGGAGGCTCGAACTGGGCGGTCTGTGCGGAGTTGATGGGGAACAGCAACAGTGACGGTTGCGACGGGGTGACGTTCGACGGAGTCGTGTTCAGTGGTCGGACGTCGAGTAGTTTTGTGTACAACGACATATTGTTGCTCTCGAACTCTGCCTACCACACGGGGTTGGTGGTGAAGAACTGTACGTTTCAGAACGGGAGTGCGTCGTTGTACGTGTGGCGGACGACGACGCCGTTCATGGGTGGGCATCAGTACGTGGACAACACGTTTACGAACTTTTACGCGGGTGCGATTTTTTCGAACGTGACCGACGGGTTGGTGATACGTCGGAACGTGATCAGCAGTAGTTCGAGTGGGATTAGTGCGGGTGTGAACATTGCCAACAACATTGGAGATTTTCGTTTTGAGAAGAACCGGATCAACTTGACAGGAGGTCAGAGCACGCAGGCGCCGGGATTGTTGTTGCAGGCACGGTTGTCGAGCAATCCTGGAGCGCCGTTGGTGGCGAACAACTTCATTCGGGTCAGTGGCGCGCTGTGGGGGATACGGTGTGCCAACACGTCGAACACGAAGGTGTTCCACAACACGGTGTACTCGGATGGGTATGGGAGTGCGACGATGGGAGTGCCGGTGCGGGTTGATGGGAGCACGGTAGGGATGAGTTTGAACAACAACATTTTCTACGCTGCCAGTGGTCAGAGTGCAGCGATGGACATGCAGGCGACGGGGGCGTTTGCGTCGCTTGATTACAACACGGTGTACACGCCGGGGAGTGTGATAGGGTACTGGGGCACGACAGGGGTGATGAAGGGAGGCAGTGGCAGTGAGCTCTCGGCGTGGCGGACGACCAGTGGTCGGAGTCAGAACAGTCAGTTTGCGCCGATTGTGTTTGCGAACGTCAGCAGTGGGGATTTGTCGCTCACGCAGGTGGATAGTCGGTTGTACGGGTTGGGATCGACGTCGAACGGGACGTACAACATGGGATTGCGCAATGATGTGCCGGACGACATTTTTGGGAACACGCGGAATCGGAGTGAGGTGTACAACGGAGCGCACCAGATCATTCCGGTGATATCGTTCAATCCGCAGCCGCCGTCGCAGGTGGTAGGTTGTCAAGGGACGACGCTGACGATCAGCGGGAATGCGCAGGTGACGTATGGGGCGCAGCTATCGTACCAGTGGTTGCGCAATGGATCGCCGTTGTTGGAGGGAGTCAACGGGTACAGTGGGACGCGATCGGGCACGTTGGTGATTTCTAACTCGGTGCAGTCGTTGCACGAGGGTGACTATGTGTTGTACGTGACGGCGACGGGTGGAGCCGATCCGCTGGCCAGTCCGGTGATAGCGGTACGGGTGAATGCGCCGATCGAGATCGTGCAGCAGCCGTCGAGCCGGATATTGTGTCGAGGACAGGAGACGGCGTTGTCGGTGATCGCCAATGGGACGGTGTTGGGGTATCAGTGGCAGAAGGATGGGCGAGCGATTAGTGGTGCGACCAATCCGATTTTGGTGATCCCGAACGTGGACGAGGCCAGTTCGGGTCGGTACACGTGTTTGTTGTATGGGACGTGTGGGACTGAGCAGGTGGTGACGCAGGAGGCGGTGGTGTACATAGCGCCGCAGACGTTGATTGCGCGGCAGCCGGAGCGAGTGGCGGTGGCGATCGGAGGGACGGCGCGGTTGGAGGTGGAGCCGGTGTCGGCGCAGATACCTGGGTACAGTCCGCAGTACCAGTGGTATCGTGGGAGTGTGGCGTTGCGCGATGATGGACGGATTACGGGGACGACGACCAGTGAGTTGACGATACGGAACGTACGGCAGAGCGACATTGGGGAGGATTACTACTGTGTGGTGACGGGTTTGTGTGGGAGCCAGACGACGCAGACGGCGGGGTTGTACGTTGGGCAGGTGAGTATTGATCAGGTGCCGCAGGATGTTCGAGTGTGTTCGGGTCAGCCGGCGGTATTGAGTGTGCGAGCCAGTTCGAACATACCGAACGCGGAGTACAGTTATCGTTGGTTGAAGGACGGGCAGCCTCTCAGCGATGGTGGCGTGTACAGCGGGACGAGTACGAGTGTGTTGCGGATTAGTCGAGCAGGGAGCAGCGATGCAGGGGAGTACACGGTGGAAGTGACGGCCAATCCTGGAGGAGCGGTCGCCAGTGCGCAGGCGCAGGTGTCGGTTGACGAAGCGCCAGTGATTACAGCCGAGCCGCAGGATGTGAGTGTGTGCGAGGGGCAGCGGGCGCAATTGAGTGTGAGTGCCAGTGGGGGCGGTTTGCGGTATCAGTGGTATGTCGGTGGTTCGGCGTTGCCGGGAGCGACCCAGATGACGGTGGAGGAGGTTGTGACGGCAGCGATGAATGGGGTACGCGTGCGGTGTCGGGTGAGCAACGACTGTGGTCAGGTGGAGAGTCGGGAGGCAGTGTTGACGGTGAAGACGGCGCCGCGGATCGTGGAGGAGCCGCAGGGAGGAGAGGTTAGCCGGGGCGGCGTGTATCGTTTGCGTGTGGTAGCCGAGGGAGAGGGTCTTCGGTACCAGTGGAAGAAGGATGGTCAGGTGATCCCTGGAGCGACGGGTTCGGAATATGCGATAGCGAATTTCAGTTCGAGTGATGCAGGGCAGTACGTAGTGGAGGTGAGCAACGAGTGTGGGAGTGTGACCTCGAGCCAGGTGGAGGTGGTATTGTCGTCGGTCGAGGATGAGACAATCGCTGCTGGCTATGCCATCCACGTCGAACCCCAACCGGTGAATGCACGTGCAACGGTGGTTGTGACGGCACCGCTTGGAGTGGACGTGCGTCTCGATATCGTTGACATCAACGGGCGCCATGTTGCTACAGTGTGGCAGGGCAAAAGCGGCCAAGCGCAATTTCAAGTGGAAACCGATGTGAGTATGCTTGCGTCCGGTGTATATCGCTGTGTGCTCCGCTCTGGTACGTTCCATCTTTCAGTGCCAATGCTCATTGTGCGATAGACATCTCACATAGCGAAGCGTTTCTTACAGAGGAGAGTTCCTTACACGCACGGTGCGGCGGGAAGCAATGTGCTTCCTGCCGCGCTGTTTTTGCAAAGGATAAAAAATTTTTGTTCGAACAGAAATTTTTGTTATTTTTGGGTCAGAGCACCCTCTGGCATGCTGCTCATCGGTGGCGAAGGGCGTGTAGTTGCCAGGAAGGGATGCTAATGTTGGATCGTCAGAGCGTGTGAGGAACCATGGACACAACACAAGCCTGCATTTGCCTTTCTGTGCCTTACCAAGGGGCAGATTCGCCCGTTCCTGAGACCGTCAATGCCTGTTTCCCCATATCATCATGTTCCACAATTGTTGGTTCTACCATGAAACGCTTTTCCCTGTTTGCTGCAGTGGCAGCATGGTTTGGTCACGCATTGGCAGTGTGCGCAGTGATGGTTGCGCTAATCTCGCTTGATGCACGTGCACAGCTTTGGAATTGGGCACGTGGTGCTGGCGGCCAATCCACTTCAACTGACTACTACGTCTATGGCTACCGCAGCACCGTGGACAACAACGGGAATGTTTACGTGACGGGCTACTTCTACTACTACGCGACGTTCGGCACGACGACGATCTACGCGTACGGCGGCGGTGCGAACTACGACATGTTTGTTGCGAAATATGACGCCAGCGGTAATCTCCAGTGGGTCCGTAGTGGCGGCGGCACAAGCTCAGAGTATGGCTACGGGATTGACGTTGACAACAATGGCAACGTCTATGTCGCAGGGTACTACTACAGTAATCCCGCATATTTCGGAAGTTGGTCGCTTGCTACCCAAACAACGCCGGATGTCTTCATCGTCAAGTACGATGCAAACGGAAACGTGCAGTGGGCTGCCAGGCAAGCAGGACCGAGCACCGACATCCTTTACAACCTTGCGGTGAATAAGCAAACGGGTGATTGTTACATTGCCGGATACTTTTCCAGCTCCACGTACTACTTCTCCGCAGGCTCGTCGTCCTACACGACGCTTTCCTCATTCGGAGGGACGGATGGCTATATCGCAAAGTTCAACACCAACGGCGTCTTTCAATGGGCACGTGCAATCGGTGGTTCTAGCACTGAGTATACCTATGGCGTTGATGTCGATGGGAATGGGAATGTCTATGCTGCAGGC
>BPGU01000010.1 GCA_026003195.1 Armatimonadota bacterium | reverse complement strand
TCTCTCAGAGCAACATATGCTTGAGCTCTACATCCCAGTTTTTGTGATGATCGCGCTCGGTGTGTTTTTCGGCATCGTCAATATTCTCGTCGCCGAGTACATCGGGCCACGTCGCGCGAACAAAGAGAAGAACTCCACGTATGAATCCGGCATGGAGCCGCTCCGCACTGCACGGGAGCGCTTTTCGGTGAAGTTCTACATGGTCGCGATGCTCTTCATACTGTTCGACATCGAGATCATCTTCATGTACCCGTGGGCAGTGCAGGTGCGGCAGCTTGGCGCTGTCGGGTTCATCGCGATGGTGCTGTTCATGGTGCTCTTGCTTGCAGGATATGTGTACATCATCAAGAAAGGTGCACTCTCATGGGAGTGATCAATCCAATTGCCAACGGTGGGTTCTTGACAACCACCGTTGAAGCAGCCATCAACTGGGCGCAAGCCAATTCCCTCTGGCCAATGCCGCTGGGTATTTCGTGCTGCGGCATTGAGATGATGGCGTTTGCTGCCTCGCGCTTCGATGTAGCGCGCTTCGGCTCCGAAAAGATGGGATTTACACCCCGCCAATCGGACCTGCTCATCGTTGCCGGTACGGTGACCTACAAGATGGCATGGGTTGTCCGCAAGATTTACGACCAAATGCCTGATCCCAAATGGGTGATCTCGATGGGCGTCTGTGCATCCAGTGGCGGTATGTTCCGCAGCTATTCGGTCGTGCAGGGGATTGATCTCTTTCTGCCCGTGGATGTCTACGTTTCCGGCTGCCCGCCGCGTCCGGAAGCGCTCATCAAAGCGCTGATGACGATCCAGGAAAAAATCAAGCGGACACGCCCAATCTTGATTGATTCCGAGGCCACCCCAGTCGAAGCGATCGAGGTCCAGCGGACACCGAGCGGATTACTTGTTCCAGCAGAGTAGCGCAAGGTGCGATGGGCGGGGTAGGACGGCACACTCAGTTCACTACGTTGAATAATAGCACGATGGGAGCCAGTTAGTAGACATACGAGGTCACACCGCTAGAGAATGTTCGCTCTGTAAGCGCTCGGGAGAATGGGGCTACACTTACTCGACAATCACAGGCACTGCAGCTGCCCCACTGCTGCTCTCAAGTCGAAGGACGTACAGCCCAGGTGACGTCCCCACTGGTAGTGTCAGCGTTACGCGATGAACGCCGCGCTCAAGCTCGAAGGCCCATTGTGTCACCACGCGGCCAAGCACGTCGAAAAGCTGCAGCACCGCTCGTGATGTTGCATCAAGAGCAATGAGAACTGCGAATGGTTCCTCGCGTACCATCGGCATCGGGAACGGCCCTTCCAACCGAGCAAAACGGAGGTACGGCAGTGGCGGTCCGACTGATGCAACGATGAGCACCTGCTCTAGCGACCTAAGAACGCTCGAACACAGCGAATCAGCATCGAGCCTGACGATGCAGACCGAATCTGAACCTGCCAGAACAACGCCGCACAGTTCAACGTCAACGCTCCCGGCAGTTTCCTGCAACGCTTCCAACTGCCAGAGCGTGTCGCTTTCCCTACGCAAGGTTGCAGCCGACTGCCCAATACGAGCACTCTGGGGATACCACACGGTCGGATTGCTTAACCAAACCCCACATCGAAAGACACAGCGATCGGCCAGTGTCATCGTTCGGCGGAAGCAGAGCGTGCTGCCAACCACTCCGCGAGTGGTATCAATCTCTGCACGCGCAGGAAGCACCAAAAGCCAGAAAGAGAACACCAGCAGTACGACAGAGGTCATTTCGTCCCGTGCTTCGGTGAGCGCTTGACCGCAAGTGGCTTGGGGATAATGAACGGAGTGCAGTTGCACTGTTGCTCCACCAGTGGACGTGCTTTCTCGGCTGCTGCGCGGCTAGTGTAGTCTCCTATGGTGACAGCATAGAGCGATGGGGCTTTCTCAATAACCTCTACACGGAGCCGCTGCGCACGAAAACGCTGCGCCTCGTTCTCCGCTGTTTCTTTCGTCGAATAGGCGCCGATCTGGAGCGTGTATCGTTCCTGCGTCGCTGTGTCGCTGGTGCTGCCACGTTCGGAGGATCGCTGCTGGTCGACCACCGCTGGAGCAAGCCCTACGGTCGTGCGCACAATGTCTTGCGCATGGACAAAATACTCCGATAGCGGGAAGCGCTGCTGAAAATCTGCTAACGCAGCACGTGCATTTGCTGTATCACGGAGCAGTGCGTAGTACTGCACGATGCGCCACTCTGCATCATCAGCCCATTCGGAGGAGGGAAACTCATTCACGATACGCTTGTACACTTCGACTGCACGCGCACCGTCCGGCTCGACAATCGCACTCAAAAAAAGAACGCCCGGATCGTTTGGGTGTTCCTTGATAAGTGCAGGTATCTCGCGGCGAACATCGTCGGCATGCCCTTCTGCGACAGCGAGAATCTTCGCCCGTATCGCTGCTGATTGCCCGTAGAGTCCAAGCGTTGTGGCAAACGCAATACTGACGGTAGCAAGGAGACGAGCATCCATGGAAGCTCCTGTTGTTGGTGGAACATGCTCTCGGCTGTTGGGGAGCGCCGACGCGATACTTTTGTGCACGCGCATGCCGCGCTCTTGTGCATCCGAACACTGCTGCAGTAGCAAAAATGCAGAACCAAGCCCGACTTCCTCTCATCGTCGCCGCAGGCGGGACTGGCGGCGATCTCTTCCCAGTTTTAGCAATCGTTGAACAGTTGAGCCGCATACTCCCGCCGCATGCTGTGCTCGAGCCGGTCTTTGTTGGCAATCGGTCACGCATCGAAGGACGTGTCATTCCCGCGCGTGGGTACCGCTTCGTTCCAATCCCAATGCGTGGGTACTACGGATTGCGCTCGGCTCGGACGTACTCGCTCGCATGGCGGCTGCCAATCTCGATAGCACGCGTTGCACACACCCTCTCCACGGTACAGCCACGTGTGGCACTGCTGGCTGGTACCTATGTGAGTCTCCCTGTTGCAATCGCTGCGCGGTGGGCGAACGTACCCATTGTGCTCGTCGAAATCAATGCCATACCAGGCAAGGTCAATCGAATGGTTGCCCAGTGGGCTGAACGCATCTTCGTGAGCGTTCCTGCGTGTCGGGATGCTTTTCCTTCCTCTGTGCGGGAACGGGTGTTGGTTGTCGGTACACCGATTCGTCCAGAGCTCCGCACACGAATTGATCCCCGTATCGCACGAGGGAGCTTCGGACTTGATCCTGAGCGCCCAGTGCTCCTTGTACTCGGTGGATCACTCGGAGCGCAGTCAATCAACAGCGCTATCGAAGCCATACGCGATCGTATCCTTGCGGCAGGGTGGCAGATCCTCTGGCAAACAGGTGCGAACTATTCTCCACCACTCAACGCTGGGATTGTAGCACGCCCGTTCATCGAGGACATGGCATCGGCGTACGCAGCAGCGGAACTGGTTCTCAGTCGCGCAGGGGGAAGCACTGTCGCTGAGCTTGCAGCGCTCGGAAAAGCAGCAATTCTCGTGCCCTATCCCCATGCAGCCAATCGCGAGCAGCACCATAACGCAAAGGTCCTCGCGCAAACTGGAGGAGCAGTGGTCATCGAGGATGCCTCGCTCGGCGCAGAGCTCTGGCCCGCACTCGAGCTGTTGCTCGGCGATGAGCGCCGGCGTCAATCAATGGCACGTGCTGCGCATTCCCTCGGAGTGCCCGATGCAACCGAGCGTGCTGCAGGCACTCTCGCAGCACTCCTTGTGGGGAATCAGTGATACTTGTGCCCTTCGGGAGGAGTCATCATCCCAGGGTCAGCAACGATGATCTCGCCGTACTGTTGCTCATAGCGCGAGATGTTCTCGCTCAGCGCTGCAAGCAAGAGCTTTGCATGCTGGGGCGTCATGATGATTCGCGCGTGGACACGCGCTTTCGGCACACCCGGCAACAGCCGCGTGAAAGTCAATGACGAACTCCGCCGGTGAATGCGAGATGATTGCTAAGTTCGAGTAGATTCCTTCGGCTTCTTTTTCGCCCAGCTCGATGTTGATTTGCTGCGGCATGGGCTGATCCTGATGCTGTGGCATATGTTCGCTGTCTGGATGGTGATATGGTAGGAATGCATGAACGTTTGCCATGCAATTCCATTGTCAATTGCGGCGGCGCACTTGGTCTGCCCGCTTGTAGGCGCGCTCGGCTTTGTCCACTTGGTTATTGCGGGCGTAGTAGCCACCGAGCAGTTCCCAATAGCGAGCATCGTTGCTGTACTGCGGCTCCATCGCTTCCAACTCAGCGACGATCTGGCGGAGCCGATCTTTATTGCGCGTCGTTTCGTAAATGTTGACGATATGCTCGAGTGCGGTTAGGTCATTGCGATGCTCCGGGAGCTGGCGATAGCGATCGAAATACTCTGCCGCTTTTACCAGCAGTGGGAAGTACCGCTGCTCGTTTTCCTTGTACTTCGGATCGCGTTCCTTCCGCTCGCGCTCTTCCTTCTGAAGTTGTGCAGCACGATTCTTGAGTGCTGCCGCCGCGTTGAAGAGAGCGACGTCGTAGGTTGGGTCGAGCTGGAGGACTTTTTCGTACTCCGCGATGGCATCATCGTATCGTTCCATTTGGAGGTAGACCAGTCCGAGGCTTGCGAGCGTCTGTTTGTTCGTCGGATCGCGCTCGGCACGTTCGGTAAGTTCGCGGAGTGCATCCTGGAGCCGTCCTTGATCGCGATAGATCTGGATGCGGAAATTCTGCACGGTTTCGTCCGTTGGGGTAAGCGTTGCAAGCGGCTCAAGTGCTTGGAGTGCCTTGTCGAAGTCTCGGCGGTTGTAGTAGATCGTTGCCGTCTGGATATATGGTCCAAGCGATAGTGGCGCGTAGCGGAAGCGCTCATCGGCAGACCAAGCCGCAGGAGGATTGACGCGCCACCCTTCGACACGGTATCCTTGCTGTGCTTTCGCGTAACTGGAGATATAGATGGTGTCCGCACCACGTGCAAAGCGGTCCACGATCATCGAATCACCAGTCGTAGTGCGGCTGGGCCTACTGGCTTGGGGTGCGCCGAAGATGTCGATGACTTTATCCCGCGAGATGCCAAGCGCTAATCCAGTACGGCGAGCCAACTGCACCGACGGATCGAGCAATGTGATGTACCGCTGGTAAGATTGGAGCGCACGTGTTGTGTCGCCGCGCAACTCGAAGAGCCGACCCTCGAGGTCATAGTTCTCCGGAGCATCTGGACGCACGCGAATCGCTTTGCTGACTGTCTCGAATGCATGCTCGAGCTCGGCGGTATCTCGGCTCTCGGCGATCCGGTTATAGAGTTCAACGGTAGTGTTATACAGCTCCGCCCACGCAACGTAGTAAATCTGCGGGAGCGCACGGCGACGGTCCTCGCTCAGCCCAGGTTCGGCTGTCTGATAGGCTTTGATCATACCTTCGACGTCGCCGAGCTCTTTCCGCACCGAGCCGAGATCGTACCAAGCCTCGTAATTCTGAGGATTCCGTGCAACTTCACGCTCGAGTAGCACCCGTGCAGAATCCCATTGACCTCGCTGCATCAACTGCCGCGCTTGCGCATGGCCAGGGGTCAGCCGCATCAGACCAGCACACGCTGCCAGCACAAGACAACCAGCAACAACAGCACCCAAAACGGAACGGCTCACACGAATTCTCCAAATGGTGGACATTCAAGGGCACACGAAAATTACGGAACGTATTCTCCAGCGTCAGACCGTAGAACTACGGAAAATCTGTCTCCACAATGGACCACTCGCACTGCGGCCACATCGCCTGTCGTTTCGTAACATTGCACAGCCGTTGTACCCCGCGATCAATCCATGGAAATCGTTGGACCTGATAGTAGCTACGCTGAGCGTGCACGGCATGCAGATGAAGCCGATGCGCTTGCCTCCTTCCGAGAAGAATTTGTGCGCCCGATGCACGATGGGACGCCCTGCGCCTACTTTGCCGGCAATTCGCTCGGTCTGATGCCACGCAGGGCACGTGCAGCACTGGAGGAAGTCCTCACCGACTGGGGCAACCTCGCCGTCGAAGGGCACACGCATGCACGCCGGCCGTGGTACCGCTACCACGAGGACCTTGCCCCATTGCTTGGAGAACTCGTCGGTGCAGGAGTTGATGAAGTGGTGGCAATGAATAGCCTGACGGTGAACCTTCACTTGATGCTGGCAAGTTTCTACCGTCCAGCGGGGCGGCGTCGCAAGATTTTGCTCTTGCCGGGGGAATTCCCAAGTGATCGGTATGCAGCGGAAAGCCACGTTCGCTGGCATGGCCTGGAGCGAAGTGAGTGCATCGTCGAGCTTGACCACTCGCCGCTGCAGCCTCTATCTACAGCGACGATCATCGAAGCCATCGAAGCGTTGGGGGAAGAGTTGGCACTGGTGCACATGAGCGCTGTGCACTACCTGACCGGTCAGTTCTTCGATATCCCAACAATCACAGCGGCTGCTCACCGTGTCGGTGCCTTTGCAGGCTGGGACCTTGCGCATGCGATTGGAAACGTTCCGCTCCAGCTGCACGACTGGGAGGTTGATTATGCCGTCTGGTGCTCATACAAGTACCTCAACTCCGGACCTGGTGGTGTCGGTGGTGCGTTTGTGCATCGTCGGCACGCCCAGAACCCAGCGACGTTGCGACTTGCCGGATGGTGGGGGAACGACCCTGCGACACGTTTTACAATGCCGCAGTGGTTCGAGCCGGTGCCGAGTGCCGACAGTTGGCAACTCAGCAATGCACCAGTGCTGGCGCTGGCAGTCCACCGCGTGGCGCTCGAGCAGTTTCACCGTGCAACGATGGAGCGCCTCCGCCACAAGAGCGTACATCTGACTGGCTTCTTAGAGGAGCTCCTCATCGAAGTGGGGCGAGCCTATCCAGAGCTCGGCATCACGATCGTGACACCGCCTTCGCCCGAGGAGCGGGGAGCACAGCTATCCGTGCGATTTGCGCACTTGAGCCAGGCGATGTATGAGCATTTGCTCACACAAGGCGTGATCGTGGACTTCCGCAAGCCGGACGTTATCCGCATTGCACCGGCGCCGCTCTACACCTCGTTCACCGATGTTGTGCGGCTCGGCCGTGCAATCGAGGAATTTGCGCTCCGCCAGCTCTCACACCGCGAGAGCAGCCGTGTGCCCATTCGGTGAACACGCTCAAACACGCTGGGTGCTCCTTTATACGACAAACACGCTCTGGGAGGCTGAGATTGTCGTCGGGTACCTTCGCTCGCATGGAATCGGTGCAGTGCTCGTGCCGCAGGTAGATACGACGCGCGCGCTTACTGTAGGCGAACTGGCTATTGCGAAAGTGTACGTTCCCTCCGCTCTCTACTTGGAAGCGGCGCATCTGCTCGAAGAGTATCGCCTCCAGCAGTAAGTTCAAGAACATCGTCGAACTATGTAGGCAACGAGCTGCTCGACGAACGTTTTCGAACTGAGGAACGTTGTTCGCCGCAACAAATGTCCCGCTCGCCGCGCATCCCACGGACCTGTGTAACGATCGAGTGCACCCATGGACAAGCTCCAGAGAATCGTTCAACCTTAGTGGTGTGGCTTTCCTCTGCCGCATTGCGGCACATCACCACACACCACAATAACTCGTACCGCAATGTGTGGTAACAGTGCTGCCCTTCGACGCGTGCAGTTGGTGGGTGGTTTAATCCCACGCGTTAGACGATGTAGCCAAACAACGCGTCGAGCACCAGAATTGCTGCCGCGGAAATCGTAAACGCGCGCACTGTGCTCGAGCCAACCCCTTCCGCACCACCGCTTGTCTGCATGCCAACCCAGCATCCAATCAGTGCCGTTGTTCCCCCGAACACAAACGATTTGACAAGACCGATGATAACCTCACCGGTGCGGAAAAACCGCACGATCGAATCGAAGAACATCGCAGCCGAAAACTCGAACTTGAGCGCCGTTAGCACGTAGGCTCCAACCAGAGCCACAACGTTCGAAAACACCGCCAGCACCGGCATCATCGTCAGTGCTGCCAGCACGCGCGGCATCCCCAGGTAGCGGTTCCGGTCGATTGCCATCATCTCGAGAGCATCCAGTTGCTCAGAAACAGCCATCGTCCCGATCTGCGCTGCAATCGCACCACCAACGCGCCCAGCAATCACCAGCGCGGTCAGCACGGGCGTAAGCTCGGTGAACACAACCGTTGCAATCGAACCACCGATGTACGGCCGCGCAATCCCAATGAGGTTGAACTTCGCAAAGAGGTTCGTCGCCTGCAGTGCAGCGATTGCACCGGTGAATGAGCCGACGAGCATCACGAGCGGCAGTGAATCCGCACCAACGAGCGCCATCTGCGCAACAACCAAGTGCCGATCGCGCCCTGCACGCGGGATGTAGCGTACAATACGCCACAGGAGCACAAGAATGCTGCCGAGCTGCTCGAAGAAGGCAAGCGTTACGCGGCCAACCCACGCGATGAAACCAAGCATCGCTCGCTGCCAAGTGGTTAGTACCCCACAAAGCTACGGAGCGACCACACCGCCAGCACCACTGCCGATGCGCCAAGAGAGAGTGTTACAATCCGCCGCACCGCACGATCCCCACGAATCACCGTAATCGCAATCTTGACGAGCGTGTTGGTGAGCATTGCCGCTACAACGACACTTTCGGCAACGGCAAGAGCGACGTTTCCCGCTGCAGTACTACCGCTCATCGCGATGGTGATCGCATCCAGATCAGCCAAACCACTGATCGCACCGAGTGCCAGGAGCCCGCTCCTGCCGAACGCGTCGTTGAGGATCGCTCCAAGCGACGCAATTGCAGCATAGAACCCACCGAACGCGAGCGCAGAGTGGAGCTGGGCAGGATTCCCTGGAAATGCAGGCAATGGTGCATCATCCTCTGGCGATAGTGAAGTCACCCTCCGCACTGCAAGCCATAATGCGCCCAACCCTGCTGCAGCACTCGCCAGCAACACAGGGAACAACTGTGCTAAAAATGCCCGATGGAAGACAGCAGCAAAAAATCCAACGCGGAGGAACATCACACTCGAGGCCAACGCTATCCCGATGCCGTAGAACTGCACCGTCCGAGGATTTGTACGACTCTGTGAGGCAAACGACCACGTCACTGCTGTCGAAGAAACCAAACTCCCGACAATTGCGCTCAGCACAATGCTATGGCGCGCGTGGAGGTACTTTGTGGCAACGTAGCCTGCAACGTTGATTGCGGTCACGAGCGCAACTACCATCCAGATCCGTCGCGGGTTGAGCACACCGTGCGGTCCAAGCGGCATATCCGGCAGCAAGGGCAACACGACCGCTGCCACAACCGCGAACGTCACGATTGCACGGACATCGTTCGGTGTCAGTGTCTCCACCCACCGGTGGAGTTGCACCTTCTGTGAAAGGAGCACCGTTCCGACCACTGCACCCAATAATGCTGGAACCGTATGCCCCGCACCAAGCGCAACTCCGACGACACCGGCAAGGACCAGCGCCAGCTCAGTTGTAATGCCGCGTGTCTTTCCACTGATGTCCGCAGCAACTGCGATGCCTGCGATTGCAATGATTCCTGCACCGGCAATGATTCCACCGAACTGCGTGCTGAGCAGCCCCGCGATGTATCCGATCACGCAGCTCAAGGGGAAGGTCCGTATGCCACCAATTGCCGTATGATGGACACGCTTGGATACCTCACGCTCCATGCCCATGAGCAATCCCAGCGCCAGTGCCAGCGCGAAGTTGATCAGCTGCTGCGTCTCAAAGACAAACTCCATGGTGACCGTTGTTCGTTGAACAGATACTCTGCTGCAGTACGCCTGCCAAGCCAATGCCCATCGCAACGCGAAAAATAATCATCGCCACCACAGCGGAGAGGAGGCAATTTCCACAGCGTGATTCCGTCTTGTGCAGCGCATATCCTCAGTTCCACACCCTTACCGAAGGAGAGCCCAATGGCATTTGATTTCGAGATGATCCGCCGCGTTTATGAGCGACTGCCAGAGCGCGTCGCCGCAGCACGTCGCATCGTCGGCCGCCCAATGACGCTTGCCGAGAAGATACTCTACGCCCACATGGCAGAGTTGCCTTCCTCGCCTCCAGTGCGTGGGAACGACTACGTCGAGTTCTACCCCGACCGCGTCGCAATGCAGGATGCAACTGCACAGATGGCGTTGCTGCAGTTCATGAGCGCGGGTATCCCGCGGGTAGCTGTGCCGACAACAGTGCACTGCGACCACTTGATCCGCGCTGAACGCGGTGCAAAAGAGGACCTCCAAACCGCCCTCATCGAAAACGACGAGGTGTTCCAATTCCTGGCATCCGTCTCGAAAAAGTACGGCATCGGGTTCTGGAAACCGGGCGCAGGGATTATTCACCAGGTGGTGCTCGAAAACTACGCCTTCCCCGGCGGAATGATGATCGGCACCGACTCGCACACACCGAACGCGGGTGGCCTAGGCATGGTGGCAATCGGCGTCGGCGGTGCCGATGCCGTGGACGTGATGGCTGGAATGCCGTGGGAATTGCTCATGCCTAAGCATATCGGCGTACGCTTGACCGGACGCATGAGTGGATGGACTGCACCAAAGGATGTGATTCTCAAGCTGGCTGGAATTCTCACGGTCAAAGGTGGGACCGGCGCGATCATCGAGTACTTCGGTGATGGATGCGCAACCATCAGCGCGACGGGCAAAGCAACCATCTGCAACATGGGCGCTGAAGTTGGCGCGACCACTTCAATCTTCCCCTACGACGAGGCAATGGATCGCTACCTGCGCGCGACCGGCCGTTCTGACGTCGCCGATGCAGCACGCCCACTGGCGGAATACCTCCGCCACGATGACGACGTCGAACGCAATCCGGAGAAGTACTTCGACCGCATCATCGAGATTGATCTTTCGACACTCGAGCCGCACATCAACGGACCCTTCACTCCGGACCGTGCAATGCCGATCAGCCAGTTCGTCAAGGAGGTCGAGAAAAACGGCTGGCCTGCTGATCTCCGGGTCGCACTCATCGGTTCGTGCACAAACTCCTCCTACGAGGACATGACGCGCGTAGCTGAAATTGCCGAGTACGCTGCCCAACACGGCTTGAAAGCAAAGTGTGAACTGACGATTACCCCAGGCTCAGAGCAAATCCGCGCCACAATGGAGCGCGATGGCATCCTGGAAAAACTCGAAGCAATTGGTGCAACCGTCCTCGCGAACGCATGCGGCCCGTGCATCGGCCAGTGGAAGCGGCACGACGTCAAAAAAGGCGACAAGAACTCGATCATCACCTCCTTCAACCGCAACTTCAGCGGACGGAACGATGGCAACCCCGACACCCATGCATTCGTCGCCTCTCCCGAAACGGTGCTGGGTTTTGCCTTAGCGGGAGATCTGCGGATTGACTTCACCAAGCAGCCGATCAATGGTTCGGTGCTCAATCCACCGCGTGGAGAGGAACTCCCCCAGCGCGGCTTCGTCCCTGATCCAGAAGGCTACGTGCCCCCTGCCGAAGATGGTTCGCACATCGAAGTCATCATCCGACCAGATTCGCAGCGGCTGCAGAAACTCGAACCCTTCCCACCGCCGCGGAAAGAAGAGTTCCGCGATATGGTACTCCTGCTCAAGGTCAAGGGGAAATGCACAACCGATCACATCTCACCGGCGGGTCCGTGGCTTCGCTTCCGCGGACATTTGGACAACATCTCCAACAACATGTTCACCGGCGCAACCAATGCCTTCAATGGCAAGCTCAACTCAGCAAAGAACGTGTTCACCGGCCAGTACGACGAAGTGCCGAAGGTTGCACGGGATTACAAGGCACGCGGGGTGTCGTGGATCGTTGTCGGCGAAGAAAACTACGGCGAAGGTTCATCGCGTGAGCACGCCGCGATGGAACCGCGGTACTTGGGCGGGAAGGTCATCTTGGTCAAATCGTTCGCCCGCATTCACGAGACGAACCTCAAAAAGCAAGGGATGCTGCCGCTGGTATTCGACAACCCTGCTGATTACGACCGCATCGGCGAAGATGATCGCTTTACGCTCGACATCGAGCAACTTCGACCAGGCGAGCCGCTCGAAATGCTCGTTCGCAAACCCGATGGAAGCGAGCATCGCATTCTCGTGCGGCATTCGATGAATGAGCACCAAATCGAGTGGTTCTGGGCGGGCAGCGCACTCAACCTGATGGCACAGCGCTTCCGTTCAGCGGCATCGCAGTAGCAGCAACTACGCGGGGGGAGGCATCCTCTGGCAAGCAGCTCTCAAGCGTACTGCTCCTGCAATGGCGACGTAGAGTACAATTGCGACCGCAGAGGTAAGCCCACCCCACCGGCGCAGTGCTGCCTGCGGCAACCAATCGCCGACAAGGCGGAGGATTACACCACTGTGGAGTACCACGAGTGGCACAGAGAGTGCGGCATGGTAGTCCACCTGTACCCCGAGCACCGCAGGCAAAATAATGGGGGCATGGGCAAAAATCATGCTAAACACAAACCCGACGAACACTGCATGCAGGATTGCATCGTAATGCAGGCCGCCCATGCCTGGAGCTGCAGCAATCAACCCAGCTGCCGCAACAGCTAACCAGGCGTATCCACCCAGAAGCGCCAGTGCTGCATAGCGCGGAAGACCGTAGGACCGCACTGTCCAGCGGGCGATGTCGTACCGCCACAACCACACTGCGGTTGCTCCAAGCGCAATGGCACAGACTGGCCATGTAGCCGCTAGGGGCAACACCGCAACTACGAACCACACGAGCGTAATTCCACCAAAGGTACGGTGTGCAAACCGCGAGTGCTGGACCAGCCGGGAAAGTTCCAACCGCTCAGCAGCAATTGTGAGCACAAGGAATGCCATCCACGAAGGAACTGCTTCGACGATAGTACCGTCGAGTGCCCACCGCAGGTTACCGGCAACCCACGCAGCAGCACCCAGCATCCCCGCAACCAAAAAGTCTGCCCGCTGGCGCTGCAAAAACGCAGTAGTAACGGCAAGGAATGCCAAGCTTGCCGCGCTGAACAGGAACGGAGCTGCTTGAGCTGACAGCAGCAATGCTGCTGCACCCAGTGCCGAGAAGATCGGCGCGGCATATCCCCATCGCTTCCCGAGCGCAACGGCACGTTCCAACCCAATGAGCGTCCCTAAGAACCCGCAGACCATCAATGGACCGTGCCAGGCAATCCATGCCGGCGACGGAACTGACCAGCTCCACCCAATGCGGATGAGCCCACCCCACAGTCCGGCACCAAGCGCAGCGGCGCCAACGATACCAAGCGGGAGCCGTCTCCATTTCATGGTGCTCAACAGCCACGTACGAACAGTACAGCGAGCACAACGATCACAATACTCAGCAATAGCACCACCCGCCCCACCCACGACGCTGCACGACGAAGGCGCAGGGCACGCTGGATGCCGCTCTGTAGCATTGCATCCATCGCGCGTGGACCAAGCCAAAAGTCATGTACCGCATGGACTGCGAGCATCGCAAGGAACAGCACGAGCTTCCAGCCTAACAGTGCACCCGCTGGCGTTTGCCAAAAACTGCCGTCCACGACCGCGTCCCAGCTCGTCCAGCGGTAGAGGACATTGAACGTCCCTGTCACGATAAGCACACCCAGCGCGATCCATCCTGCGCGGCGAAAGAAGATGCCCGTTTGCGCGATAATGCGCTGTCGGTGGGGCTGGAGCTCGGGATGTCGCACTGCGGGCAGCACCACGAGCACCAAAAAGAGCATCCCACCGACCCAGAGCATCGCTGCAAGAATGTGCAGCGTGACTGCAGCAAGGTATGCCGTGTACACAGCGGTTAGCCTTCTGAGCGCTTGGTGATACGTACTCGCCAGACCTCCGGCCCCGACTCAAGGTACTCCCAATCGAGTTGCCCGCTTCGCTCGAATTGGAACTGGTAGTAGAGCGGCTTCGGATCGTGATCGTTCACCAGCACGAACCAGCCACCGTTGGGGAGCTGGTCGAATGTTGCAAAGATCAGCGGGTGACGCTGCGCAGGCGGAATTGCGCGCACGTCGAGCTCGCGTTCCGCAGCAGCTGGTGGCTGCGGTCGTGGGTGAGAATGAACGCGCTCAAGGAGCATCTGTTGCTGCTCAACAGAAAGATGTTCCTCAAGCAACGGTAGGTACACCCGTTCTTCCTTTTCGATGTGGAGCGCAAGGATTGTCCGCAGTGCATCGAGTTGCTGTCTGAGCCGCTCGGCAAGCTGTTCCTGCTTGTCGGGCGCACAGCCAAGCGATCGGATTGTCTGGGTGATCTGCTGGACCGCACGCTCGATGTACTCATGGTCAATACGCATGGTCGCCGTCGCACGTCCGGCGACTGCCAGGAGAGGCTCGACTGCAGCGTAGAGTACTGCTTCCTCGCCGTGAGCATGGTCGAGGAGCTCAACAGTCAACATGCGGTCCAGCTCCAATGCTGCAGGACCTGCAGGATCACCCTTGAGCTGCTCAACTGCCGCCTCGAGTCGCTCGAGCAACGATCGGTGATGCTGGCGGAATGCATCCAGTGGTGTAGCCATTGCAATAAGGTACGATGGTGAAACAATCAAGCGGGAAAGCCCAACTGCTGGCGTGCAGTAGGGCGCATCTTCTCCGGTGTCCACGGCGGATCCCATACCCACTCGATGCGGAGACCGGTGATCCCACCTATGCGAGATAGCTGCATCGCAATCTGGCGAGCCAGGTACGTCCGCAGTGGACATGCTGGCGTCGTCATCGTCATCCGAAGTTGCACGATGCCCTCCGGACTAACCTCGATGCCATAGATCAAACCGAGTGCGACAATGTTGACCCCCAACTCAGGATCGAGAACACCTTCAAGTGCTAATTCAATTTGGTCGGGTGTGGGGAGGAGATTCGCTTCGTTGTCAGCTGCCATCAGGGAATTCATTCGATGATGACTACCACAGTGCGAATCTCGTGCGCTGCTGGGCAGTGAAACCTTGCTCCACCGCAACGTTAGTGCAACGACTCTCCGCCTAACTGTTCGAGTGGCTCGGTGCGATAGAGGACGATCGTTTTTCTGCCAACCCCAATCCATCCATTCCTGACCCACTGGCGGAGGATACGGCTCACGGTATAGACTGTCGTCCCAACAAGCTCAGCGATATCTTCTCGTCGGAGTCCGTGTTCAATCCGGATACCCTCGGCGCTTGGAGTTCCAATATCTGTTGCCAGTCGGAGGAGTACATACGCAAGGCGATGCTCAACCTCTTGAGTGGCGACTTGGTGGAGTCGTTCATGTGCACTGTGGAGCGTCCGAATAAGTCCGCAGATCAGCGCAAACGCCAGCGAGGGATGTTGGAGGAGTGCTTCAGCAAGCGTGTCCGGACTCCACTCAATTGTGTGCATCTCTTCGAGTGCAATGGCAGTAGCAGGGTAGATGCGATCACGGTCGAGCAATCCAGCCAGGCCGTACCATTTCCCGCGGGTAAGCAAGCGGCTAATGGACTCTCGGCCACTTGCGCTGATACGAACAAGCTTTGCACTCCCACTGACAACAACACCACAACGGAAGGCAATGGCACCTTCCTCGAAGAGGGCGTGGCCACGCAGGATCGAACGGGGCATCCCCCGCTCCCACAACCATGCAATGGCTGTTGGCTCGACACCTTGCTGTTCGAGGAGCGCATAAAAAAGCTGTTCTGTTCCGTGGAGCATTTACCAGAGGGAAATCGTCGTGCGAAGCTCGCCGAATACGCCCCAGCTCGGGACAAGCTGGATGCCGTTGGTGTGCTCATACAGTGGCAGTTGCGCGCCAATTCGAACGATGAACGGCTCCCACAGTGTCAGTGCAACTGCAGGGAGCAGCTCGATACGGAACGTCCCCGTTGCGCTGACGAGCGTTTCGCCGATGCGGTCAGGAGCAGTCCAGCGCCATCGGGTAAGCATGAGCGGAACGATCGGCAGATCGAGTGCTGTCGTGCTCAGCGCAAGGAGCGCCTGGACGTCGGTCCCCATCGTTCGGCCATTGACGTTGGTTCCAGGCTTACGAACAAGAATCGAAAGCGCAGCGTTTGCTTCAGGGTCATCGAAACGATAGGCGCAGAATCCCCAGGCGAGTGCATCCCATGTGCTGGTGCCAGGCTGCACGTCGAGCGGCAACTCGACCCCACCGTCAGAGCGCTGGTAGTCTCCCGTCGGAGCTTTCGCTCCGATGCCGAGCGCAACAGTCCATCGACGTACGCGGGGAGGGTGACACCACGGTGTATTTGACAATACCGAAGGCATCACTCACGCCAGCAGCGTGGTAACGGATACGTCGTCCCACTCGCAGAGGCCGAGCGCGCTTTGTCTGTCAAGCGGAAACACAACGAGAACGCTCCACTGGCGAAGCGGGGAAAGCTCCAGCTCGAGATTGAGCGAATGTGCCCACGCGCGGCGTTGGTATGGATCGGCAATCGCTTGACTGCCGTCGAGCGTGCGTTCCATCGCAGTGTATGCATAGACCGCAGCCGCGGTCATCGTTCCTGCAGGCAGAGATCCCCGTTCAGTCCCACCGAGGAACGTCCCCGTCCCACCACAGCAGCTCTGACTGTAGAGCGCACCACCCACAGCGAGCATGCTCAGAACAGCCAAGAGCACAGGGAGCATCGTCAGAGAACAAAAACCGTGAAGAGCCGCCGGACTTGGCCACCACGACCGTCGTGTACAGCAACTTCCAGCGTAGCACTCAAACCGCTGCAGCACGGTGCGGGAAGGAACGTCACCTGCGCACCGGAGCCTAGAATGTCGCCATCGCTGGCGCGCCAAAAGTAACTCAAGCTCGTCCCCGTCGGGATCACGTGCGTAACAGGTAACCGTTACCGGTTGACCGACAATTGCTGCTCCTGCGACGACGATGCTGTCAATGACGGGAGGATGATTTTCTCCTGAAACCGTTGAGGATGAATCTGACGAGCACGAAAGGAACACTGCTCCAGTAACGAATGCCACCAATGCCAGGAGAGAGCGCATAAACATCTTTTCGGAGGTTGTAACTAGACAAAAATACGTATATTTGTTTGGAATCTCATCATGCATGTTAGTAGCACGAACTCTAATGGAGGTTGCCATGCCATACGTGCCACTTCTCGGACGGGTTCTCTATAGCCTCATCTTTCTGATGAGCGGGTTGACAGTACATTTTTCCGCACAGGGAGTCCAATATGCTGAGGCAAATGGTGTCCCTGCAGCATCTGTCCTAGTGCCGCTAAGCGGAATTCTTGAAATCCTCGGTGCACTAAGCATTATCATTGGCTATCGCGCCAAGCTCGGTGCGTGGCTACTAGTGCTCTTTCTGGTGCCTGTGACGTTCACGATGCATGCATTCTGGGCGGTCACCGACCCGATGCAGCAGCAAATTCAACTATCCATGTTCCTGAAGAATCTTGCATTGCTCGGCGGCGCGCTGATCATCGCGTACCATGGCGCTGGACCGATCAGTCTCGACGAGCGCAAGCGTTAGCGTCGTCCAGCGGTCGTCACCGTCCGTTTGCTCTCCATTGTAGCGATCGACAGAATCGCTCAATGGCACACTTTCTGTGCTGACCATATGGTAACATGTATCACTGTAACGTTATTTCCGTTGTATGCGTACGATAGAACAACTTCTGGAAACACTGAGGGCGGAAGCGCAGCAGAACCCTGCATTTCGAAATGCAGTGGAACTCCTTCTTGCATTAGGAGAGGAGATTCTCCGCCCATCTGAGCATCAACTGACTACCCCAACACATGATCAGCTTTCCCAGCATCCGTCCGTATCGGAGGAGGGGTGTACAGAAAACGAGGCAAGTATTCACGAATCGACACAATCCCCCTCTGCTGAAGATTTAGAGCGCCTCATTGCGCACTTCCGTAGTGGTGAAGCGCACGACGCTGCACTCTCCCGGCTGACCGAACGCTCCTGGGCAATCGCCAATGAGGGTGGAGAAGCAACACTCATCGAACCACCGTTCGACGCTGAGCTCGTAGCAACACGCGCTCGTCTCAAAGCGGAAGTAGCGCGTTGGTGTGCCGACCGCCTCCGAGGCAACATCCCACCCGATGCAGAAGCTCACTACTACCGTAGTGCGATCACACGTGCGAAGGCATTGCCACAGTGTTACCTGTGGATGCTCGACTACCGCGGTCCCATTACAATGCTTGAGTATGTTGCTGATTGCTACGACGCAGTCGCCGAAGTCGCCGAACTTGTGCCCTATATCCCAAAGGAACGTCACCGTCCTGACTGGGCTGATCGACTGCTCGAGCTTGCGGCAACAGCACAATCAGCACTCCACCACGCATTACGCAATGCCGGTCAAGACGTTCGCCGCTACCCCGATTCTGACCAGGAGGCTCTTGTTGAGTGGCTCAAGTGGTACACGAAGAAATTCCAAAAGTTCATTCCACGCCACATGGAACTCCGCGATCCTGCCGACTATACACGCTCGGCGGAGCTCATTGCTGAACTGGATAAATTGCGAACTGATCTCCAGAACACCGTGCTTGAGTTCGACGGGGTATCGCTCGAGAGCGGAATCCAGGCACCCAAGCCCATGCCTACCTCAGTGATTGCCAAAAAGCGGCTCCGTACGCTTCGGTACCATGTCGGGCATATCCTGCGTCGGAGCATCGAACCTGAGCACCACTGGCGGAAAATCCGTGAACAAGTCGAGTCACTCGTCGAATCCGGCATTCCCCCGAGTAACGTTGAATTGCGAGACGCGCTCTTGCCAATCATCGAGGAAATGCCAACCAGCGATGACTTTCTCTCCCAGCCTCTCCGACTCGTCCTTCGGGAAATTGACCGATACCTTGCACGGCAAGAATCTTCTGCACGTGTTCACTACGAGGTGAGTGCACCCTCTCCAGAGGTGCTCGCTGTGCGGTCAGCGCTCATCGGCAAAGTAGTTCTGCTCATTGGCGGGGATGAGCGTCCCTATAGTCGCAGTGCCATCGAAAAGGCATTCGGGTTAGCCAAACTCGAGTGGATAGCAACACGTCCGCACGAATCGCTCGATGTATTTCTGCCGTACTTGAAGCGACCTGAAATCGCCCTTGTCCTGCTTGCAATTCGATGGTCGAGTCATAGCTACGGAGAGATAGCGCCCCTGTGCAAAGAGTACGGTAAATCCCTCGTCCGCTTGCCCGGCGGCTATAGCCCCAACCAAATCGCAGCCCAAATCATTGCACAGGCGGGCACAGCACTGGCGAATGCAAGCTCCGGCGGCAGGACTTGAACCTGCGACCCTCTGATTAACAGTCAGATGCTCTAACCAACTGAGCTACGCCGGAATCGCTGCTGCAAAAATACAACACGCGCTCCCACCTCTTGGATGCACCCAGGCAGCGATTGGCCAATTGAGCCGCACAGCGTCGAGTACCGCTTTCTGCAAATTCGCAGCACCTGCTGCATCCCTTATGAACCACAGACCATGCGCAAACGTCTCCTCGACTCGACCTATCGTCCATCGTCGCTGGTAACGCCAGCGTGTACAGAGCTTCCCTCAGGACTGCGCGTCATCACTGACACTGTACCCTATGCACGCACCGTTGCGCTAGGCGTCTGGATTGAATGCGGGAGCCGACACGATACAGTTGCCGGCATCGCGCACATGCTCGAGCACGTCCTCTTTCGCCGCTCCCGGCGGACCAGCGGGATGGCTCGCTCCCGGCGGGTCGAAGAGCTCGGCGCATACCTAAATGCTTCGACCGCGAAAGAACTAACGTGCTACGACGTCCGCGGCCTGGCAGAGCATCTTGAGCAACTTGCGGACATCCTCTTCGAGCTGGTCTTTGCGCCAGCATTCACTCCGCGCGACGTCGAAAAAGAGCGTGCCATCATCGCGGAGGAGATTCGTTCCTACGAGGATGATCCAGAGGAGGTCGTTTGCGATGCACTCGACGAGCTGCTCTTTGGCTCGCACCCACTGGCACACCCAATCGCAGGAACGCTCGAGAGCATTGCTCAGATTACGGCCAGCGATCTCGAAGCCTTCCACTGCACCTGGTACGTCGGCTCGCGCTGTACAGTCATCGCCAGTGGACCAGTCGAGCATCATGCACTGGTCGAGATCGTCGAGCGCGCACTTGAACGGTGGAGCGTACCCTCCGGCATTCGCCCAATGAGTTCCCCACCGCCCCGACGCCGTTCTCCGCAACGGCGGATTCTTGCCGGCACATTCCAACAGGCACATTGTGCGCTCGGGATCCGCGTCGCTGGTGCGCAGCATCCAGACCGTCACGCTCTTGCAGTGCTCAACATCCTCTGGGGCGATAGCAGCAGTAGCCGTCTCTACCGCCGCGTGCGCGAACAGCGTGCGGTGGCGTACAACGTTTATTCCACCCTTCAGCTCTGGAGTGATTGCGGTGAGCTAACCGTCTACGCAGGTACTCACCCGGATCGAATCTCGGCTGCGTTAGATGGAATTACCGACGAAATCGCGCGGCTTGGCACTGCTGCACCGACACACGCTGAGTTTCGTCGCGCACAGCAGCAGTTACGGGCTTCACTGGTGATGAGCACTGAAAGCCTCTCAGCACGCATGCATGCACTTGCCCGCATGGTGCTCGAAGAGAAAACGCTCGAACCGATCGAAGCGGGCATCGAGTCAATCAAGAATACAACGCTCGAACAGATCCAATCACTGGCAGCGGGGTTGAGCGACCCCACCCAGTGGTCTGTGGTCATTTGCCAGTGAGACAAGCTGCAGCTTAGCGCGTTCGGGGGATTGTAGCATCGGCGCTCCAGAGCAACTTCTGCCGGAGAACGTCGAAGTACGTCGTATCTGAGCGCTTGATCAGACGCGCCGTCTGTGCAGAACGGCGAATGGTACACCGCATCTCCGGCTCGAAAGGAGCAACATACTGCCCATCGGCAACGAGGGAAGCTGCATGGCTTTCGGCATCGAGCATGAGCGTGACCTCTGCGCTATCGCCGATGACGAGCGGTCGGAGGGTGAGCATGTGCGGGCAAATCGGCACGATGCAAAGCACCGGCGCCGATGGTGCCACAATTGGTCCGCCGCATGAGAGCGCATACGCCGTCGAACCGGTCGGTGTGGTCACGAGCAATCCATCGGCGCGATAGCGTGCGATGTAGTGCTCGTCCACCCACGCATGGATCGTGATCATCCGCGAGGAATCGCGCTTTTCCACCGCAAACTCGTTGAGCGCGTAGAGCACGGTCGGGCGTTCGTCCAGCTCGATTGTCGTCTCGACCATTGCCCGATCAACGATGCGGTACCGACCGCTGAGCACATCATCAATCGTTGTCTCGAGCGCATCGGCGGGAAATTCCGCAAGGAAGCCGAGCTTGCCCAAGTTGACTCCCAACAGCGGCAGATCGCTTTCGGCAAGTTTCCGTGCGCAGGCGAGCATCGTGCCATCGCCCCCAAAACACATGACGACGTCGGCAAAGCGTCCGAATTCTTCCAACGGGAGAGCCTCGACCTGCTCGGCGAGCGCAGGCAGCATCCGCGCTTTGACTTCCGGCTCGACGCAGACCTCCGCACCGCGCTTGAGCAGCAGCTCGACTGCTTCCACCACGCGGCGGAGCGCGTCGGTTTTCCCCAGGTTCACGTACAGTCCAATTCGGTTCATCCGCGCATGCCCTCCGAAGGTTGAGGAGCCGAACTTGCCGCATCCCGGACACGGACGTATGCCAGCCGAAGTTCAGCAAGCGAGCCGAGGAGAAAGCGCTCCTCGTTGTCCGAACGTGCAGCTCGTGTACGTTGTTCGAGCAGGTCGAGGAGATCGATCGCAAGTCGCGCGGCGTCCAAATCCTGCCGTGGTTGATTCGACCCAGGC
>BPGU01000009.1 GCA_026003195.1 Armatimonadota bacterium | reverse complement strand
GCCGATGCTGACGGAGCTGGGTGTGAGCTACGTGATTATCGGTCACTCCGAGACGCGCGGACGCTTCGGCGTGCCAGAACCCGACTTCACGGAGGAAATCCTGCGCCACTTCGGTGAGAGTGACGCCACCGTGAATCTGAAGGTGAAAGCAGCGCTGCTGCACGGGCTGACGCCTATCGTGTGTGTCGGCGAGACCCTCGCCGAGCGCCAGGCGGGGCAGACCGATGCGGTGATTACCGCACAGGTAACGCGCGACATCGAGGGGCTGGACCCCGCAGAGGTCGGCTGCCTGGTCTTTGCCTACGAACCCGTATGGGCGATTGGCACGGGTGAGGTGTGCGATGCGTCAGAGGCAAACCGTGTGTGCGCCATGATTCGCCGAATCGCCACAGAGGTATGTGGAGAAGAGGCAGCGCAGAGTCTGCGCGTGTTGTACGGTGGTTCTGTCAAGCCGGATAATGCGCAGGAATTGCTCGCGCAACCGCACATCGACGGCGCGCTGGTGGGTGGAGCTAGCCTGAATGCCAGTGCCTTTGCCGAGATCGTGTCGCACGCACACAAGATTGCGGAGCGCCACAACAACGGCGGTTAGACCTTGCGCACGGGGGCAATTTGCGGTATAATGGCTGTGCAGGAAGAGCCTACCCTGCCCCCGTAGCTCAGCAGGATAGAGCAACTGCCTTCTAATCACTCCAAAGTGACAGTAAAGGCGTGTCTGCACCAGATATGGTATGGACACGCCCTTTTGTCCTCCGTCTGCACCAGATATTGTGTTTGACAGGAGGATGGCTTACCATGAACAGCAACTGCGCACAGGAATTACAACGCCTCAAGGACATCTGGCTGGACTACAAACGCAGCCAGAACCTCTCGCCCCGCTCCATTGAAGCCTACGACAAACGGGTGTCCTGGTTCATAAAGTACATGGACGGGTTCAACCTGCAAAGCGCAGAGGACATCAAACCAGCGCATATCGTGGTATACATGCAATACCTGCGTGAACTGGGATGGTCATCGGAATCGGTCTTTGATTACTGCAAAGACGTGCGCATCTGGTGGAGATGGTTGCATAAGATGGAACTGGTCAACCAGGACATCATGCGCAAAGTGGAGCTGCCTAAACGTGTGGACGTGGCTAAAACGGCACTCAACGATGAGCAACTGCACAAACTGCTGGATGCATGTGACGGTAAAGACTGGTTGTCCAGACGAGACCGCGCAATCATCGCTACCCTGGTAGACACAGGACTGCGCGCCTCGGAGTTCCTCACTATGACGGTAGCGGACGGTAAGAACGGCAGATTCATTGTGACCGGTAAAGGCGCACGACAGAGAATGGTGGTGCTATCCCGTGATGCACAACTGGAGATCCTCCGATACCTCAAAAGCGTGCCGTTCCCACTGGAGGACGGGGATAAACTGTGGCAGGGCACAAAGGGACCACTCACACTGTACGGACTGTATCAGGTGGTACGTGCAGCAGGGGAACGCGCAGGCGTGGAAGTGACACCTCATGCATTGAGACGTACCTGCGCTACCTCTATGCTGCGGGCAGGAGCATCTCTGGAAGTGGTGCGCGTGACACTTGGACATAGCGGATACAGTATCCTGCAGAAGTATATCCGACTCTCAGAGGAGGATATCGCCGAACAACACGAACGATATTCACCACTGCAACGCCTCAGAAGGAAGCGCAGGAGATAAACAGAATGGGCTGGTTTACACCAGCCCCAGACACTTACTCTATACTCCCTTCACCGGACGCCGCATACAACCATCCGGCAACGAAGCCGAGTAACCAGCCGCCGATGAAGGAGAGAACCATCTTGATGGTAATGGCTAACTGGAGGTCCAACCTGCATCACCTGCCTCTGCGATATGGAGAGACACCAGTACCGCGAGGCGGTCTACTCTCAGGAGGAGAGGTCAACGCTTCATATACCTCGCTGCTGGATAACTCTACCGGACCGCAGCAGAGGAGAGCGTTGTTACTGCGCCAGTAGTGATAGGTGACCCCAACACTTCCAACCTTTTTATGATATTTTAATAGTGTTGCCCACAAAATCACTTGACACGTTACAATTCCTGCATTATAATAATGGTACAGGCTTTTATCTGGAGGGATGGCGATGAGAGCCTTACTGGTCAGCACAGTGCTCCTGATGTGTGTGGGCAATGCGCCCGTCACGGGGGGGGGTACAGCGCCTCCTCTGCTGGTTCATGTAGTCCTTCAGCAAGATACCTCTCTTGACGCAGACAGCCTGCTCAAACAGGCATACGACCTCAAGGGGCAAGGCAAGCGCGACGAAGCCCGTACCCTCTTTGAGAAACTGATGCGAGATTACCCCAATACCTCCGCCGGAGTGGAAGCGCGCTGGATGGTCGCCTATTACCTGCTTAATGACAAGCAGTTTGATGAGGCACAGCGGCTGTTTCAGCAGGTGGCAGACGATGCCCGTGCCAAGCCCGACATCGCAGCGGAGGCGTTGCTGCAGACGGGGTTCGTGTATCTCTCCCGCTACTGGGCGGAGGGAGATGCGCCGGGCGAGCAGAGATACAAACTACTGGAGCAGGCAAAGACGCGCCTGTCACAGATAGCCAGAAGCCTCTCCAATCGCAGAGACGACATTGGTCGCACCGCTGTGGCTTATGCGTTGTTAGGCGTGGGTGAGGCATGGCTGTATCAGGGCATGGCTGAGCAGGCGGAACCTCACTATCGGGCGATACTGGCGATGAAGGGAGGAGTGTCTGAGATAGTTCTGGCTCAGGCATGGTATTGTCTTGGGGTGAGCCTGTATCGGCAGCGCAGGTATGCGGAGGCGCTGGAGGCATTCGATGCGGTGAAGCAGATAGGCGAAGCGGGCGAAGGCATCGTATTGCGTTCGCTGGCGTTAGGCAACGCCCTGCCGGAGCGGGCGTGGTTGTGGCAGGCAGCCATCTGGGCGCAGTTAGGCTACGCGGAGCGTTCGGTGGCTGCGCTGGAGGAAGGGCTGCGCCGTCCTGAGCGTTTGGCAGGGGCAAAAAACGCTGCCCTGCTGGCACAAGCTCAGAAGTCTCTGGAAGGGATGCGCCGGGTGGTAGAGAGGCAGAAAGAGCGTGAGAAGCGTCTGGCAGAAGTGAAACGATTAGCACAGCAGTTAGAGCAGAATACATCGTCCACCGTGTTACCGGTCTCTCAGACAGGTCATTGAAGGAGGGTGTAGAGGGATGCGCCGTTTCACATCGGTACTCTTTGTCACAGCACTGGTGTTACTGGCAGCCTCTGTGGGCTGGAGCAAATCTAATAAGGCAGGCGACCCGCCTCCCAGCACGGATCCTCCGCCTCCTCCGTGGTCAGGTACTTGTCCCTTCGACCCGTCGGGTTGTCCGGTTCCTGATCCTGGTGATGGTGGCGAGCCACCGGGCGGAGGTGGTTCGTGCGGACCGGTGGGAGCGTATCCGCTGTATGCCGCGAGTGCAGGCGATCCGGTGAACCTTGCCGCAGGCGTGGAGGCGTATCGCCCTGCAGACGACCTGGTGGTATATAACCCGTATGGTCCGCGCGTGGTGTGGCGACGGCATTACTACGGGGGGTTGGCTATTCAGGAACTATCCTCTGGTGGCTTATCCATGGGGTGGGTACACTCGTACGACGTCACCCTGCAGAGAGTTGGTGCCAACACGTGGGACGTCACGTTGAGGTATCCCTACGGAGCATCGGAACCGTTGGTAGCGGAATTAGATGTTCAGGGACGACCGACAGGGGTGCTGAAGTCGCCTGACCGCCAGCCGAGCGGTGCGCCCTATATTGTGCGCGGTGTCCCCTCCGGCACACCGTATGTGTGGCAGTCGGTAACTGTGACCTGGCGTGACCAGACACAGTGGACTTTTGTGCCCTTTGACGGTAGTAAGTATGTGCTCAGTCGGATAACCAACCGGGTAGGTCGCTCCATTGGCTTGACATGGGATAGTGGTCAGCGGCTGTTGCAGATCACCGAAACGGGCACCGGTCTGGTGTTGCTGAGTCTGGCGTACGGTGCCAACGGTTTGCTCTCCTCGGTGACCGATGCGTATGGGCGTCAGGTGTCCTACGGCTACTCGCAACCTGCCAACCTGTCGGTGCTGTGTTTAACGTGGGTATCGCAGATAGTGCCAGCGGGCACGCCCAACCCGCCGATGCGCTACGCTTATAACTACATCTCGTTCGGCTCAACCAAACCGTTGCTCTCCAGCATCAGCGTGCCCAGTCCCACCGGTTCAGGGGTCGCCACCTCTACCCTGCAATACAGCAACGGACGGGTGGTAGCGCGGATAGACGCCAACGGCAACCGCACCGAATACAGTTACGACGTGGCAAATCACCTGACCACGGTGACGGTGAAGAACCCACAGGGCAATGTGGTATACACATGGACGCAAAAGTATAACGATTCCCGCGCCAACACGGGCACGATTGACGCGCAGGGCAACCAGGTGATGATAGAGTATAACGACCCGGTGAACCCGTACCGTCCCACGCGCATCGTGGACAGGGACGGCAAGGCAACCACCTACACTTACGATGAGTTTGGCAACGTGTTGACGGTGACCAATCCAAGAGGTGTCACCACCACCTACACCTACGATAAATCTATCTTCCCGCTGGGCAGGCTGGTGAGCGTGCAGGAGGGAACCAAGCCGCCCACCACGTATACCTACTATGAGCCTTCCGGGCTGGTGCAGAGCGTCACCTCCCCCAAGCCGGGCTCCTTAAGCGGGGAGACGGTGACCACCACCTACACGTATGACAGTCTGGGCAACGTGCTGACAGTCACCTCGCCGGGCAACAACGCCACGCAGCAGATGGTGACAGTGTATAACTACACTCAGGATGGCAGTTATACACAGCCGGCGAAGGTAGGTCAGCCCTTGACGGTGACGGACAACATGGGCAACGTGACGCGCTATCGGTATGATGCGCGGGGTAATCGCACGGTGGTGATAGACGCCAACGGCAACCGTACGGACTTTGCCTACAACATCGCCGACCAGCTGGTGGAGGTGCAGTATCCGGCAACGGGTCAGCAGGGAAGCGGGCGGGCGCGTACGGTGAGCGTGTATCAGTATCCGGGCGGAGCGTTGAGCCAGGTAGTAGAGTATGACGAGAGTGGCACGCAGATACGTGGGGTGACGTATGCGTATGGTGCGGAGGGAGAGTTGTTGTCGCGCACGGGCAGCACGGAGGCAGTGCAATACATCTACGACGCGGCGTATCGGGTGGTTGGAGTGCGCGACGGCAACGGCAACCTCACCTCGTTCACTTACAACACACGCGGTGACCTGACGCGGATTACCTATCCGGGCGGCGATACCTTGCAATTCGATGCCTATGACAGTGCGGGCAGGCTGTTGCGTCGCATAGACGGACGCAACATCATCACCAACTACACCTACAACGACCCGGAGGGGTTGTTAACGGAAATACAGTATGTGCAGAACGGTCAGGTCATCGGCACGGTGAGTTTCACGTATGATTCGGACGGTCGTCGGGCAAGCATGACGGACGGCACGGGGGTAACCACTTACAGTTACGACCACATGGGCAACCCGCTGAGCGTGAGCGTGACCTACACGGGCTTGCCCACGCGCACCATTACCTACAGTTACTATCCCGACGGCAGCCGGGCGAGCATGGGCACTCCCGCTGGCACATACAGTTACACCTACGACGCAGCAGGCAGGCTGGTGGGACTGAGCGCGGTGGGCTTCATTGCCAGCTGGACATACGCGCCCAACGGGTGGTTGCTGACACAGACGGTGAACGGAGCAACGACGAGTTACGAATACAACGTGCGGGGCTTCCTGACCCGCTTGACCAACCGCGATGCGGGTGGCAATGTGCTGTCGGACTTCCAGAACTTGCAGTATGACGGCGTGGGCAACCGTGTGGGGATGACGGTGAGTTTCCCTGCCCAGCCCAGTCTGGCGGGTGCGACCAACTACGCCTACGACCTCAAGAACCAGTTGCTCTCCGAGCAGTCCACGCGGGCGGGAGGATACAGTTTCAGTTTTGGCTATGACGCGGCGCAGAACCCCACCACCTTCAAGGGGCAATCGCGCACCTACAACGCCAACAACCAGCTCACCGGCACCGGCTTTGCATATGACGGCAACGGCAACCCGGTCATCTACAAGGGGGTGAACCTGTCGTTTGACCCCGAGAACCGGATGACGGCGTATGGCAGCATATTGACCGCCGGCTACAACGGGGACGGCTTGCGGGCGTGGAAGCAGACGGCGTCTGGCAGGCGGTATTACCTGTATGACGGGGAGGAGCTGGTGTGCGAACTGGACGCATCGGGCAATGCGGTGGCTCCGGTGGTGTTCGGTGCAAACGGGTTGATAGCGTATGGCAGTTTCATCTACCAGTTTGACCCTCAAGGCAACGCCGTTCACATCATAGATAACAGTCGTAACGTGCTGGCGCACTTCGCCTATGATGCGTGGGGTCAATTGATGTCCGGCTCCAACCCTACGCCCTACGGTTACAAAGCGCAGTGGGGCTACTACACGGATGTAGAAACTGGTATACTGTTACTGACTCACCGTTACCTTGACCCCGCGACGGGCAGGTTTCTGACGAGGGACCCGGCGGGGTGTGAGGCGAGTGTGAATTTATATTTCTACGTGGAGAATTCTGTAGTCAATGCAAGCGATCCGTCCGGAGAATTTATCAATCCGACCCCCCCACACCGGAGGCCTCCTGTACGTCCCTGGCCTCCTGGCAGCCCGAGAAAGCCTTGTGCTCGCCCTCATGTGGGAGGTTTCCTTCCTCTGCCAGGCAATCCCAGGACATGTGCTCCTTATCTACATGCCTGTAACATGGGGTTCATAGTTGCGTGCAACATGTATTATGTATGTATGGGGGCTGGACCAGGACCTGGTGGTGGAGGACTGCTGCCACCTATCGGGGGTGGCGGAGCCAACTGTGTGCGAGGCTGTTTACTGAGCGTCTTTGGCTCACCTAGTTTATTGTCCTGTTGGTGTGCTTATGCTCAGCATCGCGAATGCATGGCTTTGTGCGGCTATAGCCCGCCCTGGCCGTTCGACTGGAACACTTGGGGAATAGTATGCCGAATACGACTACCCGGCGCTCCGCCTCCGGGACGAGCGCCGATACCAACCCCACCTGGTGCCGGAGCGCCAAGTTGGCCCTGCTTGGCACCACCTTGAGAAGTTGCTCGTTGAGCACAGGAGAACCTGAGTTGTACCAGCTATCAGGGATAGTGCGGGTTATTCACCGCTACGTAAGGAAGGTGTCCGAACGTCGTCATGGTGTAATGAGATGTTCCGTCGGTACCTTCCTCGCCATGGCACTCTGGAGCACCCTGCTTTTCAGCTCGTGTGCTGTCGACAGGGAAAGAACTCCTAACTTACAAAAGACTGGGATGAGTAGTGAAGGTCTGAAGCAGGTTTGGGATATGATTGACAGGGGACACTATCGGATGGTAGTTGCTGCAGAGGAGGGAAGTTCTGTTCGGGTGATTCGGCGGGTAGAGGCATGGTGGGACACGCATGCCGATCTGCTGCGGGTGGAGGAACGTGACGGACAAGATACCCTCATCTGGTTGCTGCTCAAAGAAGGTCTTACCGTGTGGAGCATAGATGTTCCTCGACGGCAAGCCCAGCGACTGACCTTGAAGCAAACAGGCATCTCCTCGCCTGTGCTACTGCTGCACCCTTATTCTGCGCTTTGGCGGAAGGCATCCCTGACGAGCGTGCAAGCCTTATGCGGGGACCCTTTGCGCACCTCTGTGTGGAACGCTGTCCGAGAGCACGAGCACACGCAATTAGCAGGCGACAAAGTGCTCTATACCTGGCAATACGATAACGGCTTTGCACAGGTCTCTGCAGAACTGCAAGCGAATAGCCTGCTGCCCCTCCAGTGCAAAGTCACTTACCCTGATGGAAAGCGGCTGATATACACGTATGCGATTCTCGCCCGAAGTGACGTTCCTGAGAATGTGCGCCGCCTGCCTGGCTTCGACTCGATAGAGGCTCAGATCGTCGATAATCCGCTGGATTTGGGAGAGAAGGTGACTTTGTTACGTCCCTCCGTTCCCGACGGTGCGCAGGAGGGTGCAGGTGAACCCGACAAGTTTGCCGGAGGTTATACTGACTGGTACTCGGCAAATCCCAACGCTCGCCGATTCGCATCTCTGCGCGAGTTGTTCCTCCAGACGGGCATTCGCATAACACCCCTTCCTGCACGCTGGGGCGAGCCTCATGAAATCATCTACGTCAGGGAAGCGTATCAGCCTGGTGTGCCTCCACTGGAGGTTGTTCGTCTCACGTATCGGAAGGGTTCTGCAAGAGAGTTTCGTCTGGAAATACAACAGCTGCCTGCAGGATACCAGGCAGTAGCAGATAGCATTCTCGCACACAGTGACAGGTTTATTGCAGTGGGAAAGCAGAGAGTGGGGATAATTAGTCCCTTGGCGCCATATAGACCTGCATGGATAGCTACATGGTATGATACGCAGAGACATCAAATCATCTCATTAGATTACATTGGCAGCGAAGGCTCATTTTTGAACATGGTTAAAGAGATACTCCACGAATATACTGTAACAAAAAGAACGGATAGAAGATAGTACTCTGTCAAGGCTCAATCTTCTGGAGGGCGAGGCTCCTGCCGAGCCGATGTTGTTGGCATTCACGGCTAAAGCCGTTCCCTTACAAACAAAGCCAGCCTGCGCTGGCTGCTAAACCTTCTGGAGGGCGAGGCTCCTGCAGAGCCGTTAGCCCCCCTGTAGTCCCCCCGCAGGCAGGGGGACACTTTCTCTCCCCGCGTGCGGGGAGAGCCAGAGAGGGGCTACCTCCTCCCCGCCTGAGGGGAGGCGGGGTGGGGCTACCTGTTTCGGCTCACCAGGAGGTTCGCCCTCCAGAGCAGCAAGCGGAGATTCATGCTTGACAAAGTAATAGTTTGCCCAGATGCCTCTGTTCTTTCCGATGGTGCGTTGGCACACGCAATTACACTGAATACTGGGAGTAGTTGATGTCCGGTTACAACCCTACGCCCTACGGCTACAAAGCGCAATGGGGCTATTACACCGACGTGGAAACTGGTATACTGTTACTGACGCATCGCTACCTTGACCCCGCGACAGGCAGGTTTCTGACGAGGGACCCTGCGGGGTGTGAGGCAAGTGTGAACCTATACGCATACGTAGGAAACCGAGCGGTGAACCGGATAGACCCTTCAGGACTATGCACCAAGATTGGGAACCAGTGCTATGGGTGGGATTGCCATGGCGACCCTGACTGCCCACCTGCGAAGCCAAAACCTAAACCCAAACCAAAACCATCGCCTGCACCCTCCCCACCTCCTGGGTGGTGTCGTCCAGATCCCGGCGCTCCCTGCCCTCCGGGACAAACTTGCATATCCCGACATCCTTGTCCGCCCGGTACAGCTTACGCTTGGTATTGTGGTGTTGGCTGGTGTATAGGCTCGGAGGCGGGATGCCTCGCGAAGTGTACATGGCCCGGCTTAGGCGAGTTTGGTGAGGATCTCTGCCAGCGGTGCTGCGAGGACCTAGGCGATGAGCTGGGGTGGTCTAATTGGAAGATCAACCACTGCATGGTTGATTGTATACATTACTCAAATTTCCCAGACACATGGGAGCAGCTCCCTGTTATCCCTGTAGCCTATTAACATTTTGGCGGGAGGTAAGACCATGCACAAGCTGGTTGCCGTATTGGTATTTGTACAGGTAGTGGGATATGGCGCTACCACTTGGGCGCAAGATATTTTCCAGGCGACAATTCGTGGAGACGATGCTGCAGTAACAAAGTTACTCGCTCGCAATCCTCGCCTGGTTCATTCTCGCGAGAGGTCCAGAGGTCTTACCCCGTTACATGTTGCAGCGGCTTACGGTCATTTGCGGATAGTACAGATACTTCTGAAGCACGGAGCGGACGCCAACGCGAAAGATAATATGGGTTCTACCCCGTTGTTCTACGCAGTGGGGAGGAACCAGACAGCCGTCGCACAATATTTGCTGACCCACGGTGCCAAAGCGGATGTTGCGGTGGAACAGCGTGTCGACGGGGTCTCAACAGGTAAAATCATTACCCCATTGCTGCTCGCTGTTCGGCAGGCAAATCCGCAGATGGTTCACCTTCTGCTGCAACATGGTGCCTCCGTGCGGGGCGCAAGTGGCAGTGCTGCGCTGCACAGTGCCGTCAGTGCGGGCAATGTGGGCATCGTGAAGGTTCTATTACAGGCAGGGGCAGACCCCGTTTCCCGAGACAACCCACAGAGTGCTACCCCTCTACATGTTGCTGCAGGCAACGGACACCTGCCCGTGATGGAGGTGCTGAAGGGTTACTACAAATCAGTGGACACGCGCGATAACTCTGGACGCACTCCTTTGCATTTTGCAGCTCTGGGAGGAAAGGCGCAGGCGATCAGATGGCTTCTCCAGCATGGCGCCGATGTCAACGCTGTAGACCAAGCTGGGAGGACGGCTCTCATGTATGGCTCAGGCATGGGGCACACGGATGTAGTAAAGGTGTTGTTGCAGCAAGGGGCAGATGTGCGGGCAAGAGACAGGATAGGCAACACAGCGTTGCACTACGCTTGCCAGGCTCGTAAGGACACGGGTTATCCGGTAGTGCAGATTCTGCTTCAGCACGGCGCTGACAGGGACGCACGAAACGAGGGCGGGATGTCGCCGCTGCAAGTGGCGTTGAGTCGCGGAAACTTGAAGTGTGCGGGGTTACTACGTGAGCATGGGGCGAGAGAATAAAGTGTGAGGCGGTACGCAACGTGCATAACGCATGGCAGGCATACTCTTACTGACACACCGTTACCTTGACCCCACGACGGGCAGGTTTTTGACGAGGGACCCGATAGGGATTGAGGGAGGTATCAACCTGTATGCCTACTGCCGCAACCGCGTGGTCATGCTCAATGACCGTTCCGGCACGATAGGTTTCTTCCCCGTCGTCTGCTCGGCTTGCGCGGTGTGTCTGGCAGGGTTTGCATTATCCTGCTACGACTGCGGTCTGGACGCCTCCTGCTGGATGAACTGTGTGAGCAACATCTGGCAAAACCTGCCCACATGGGTTAAAATACTGTGTGGAGGAGCATGCATTGGGTGCGGGGTACACATAATCCTGCCAGGGCCGAAGCCAGATCCACATCCTGTGCCTCTGCCCAATCCTCGCGAACCTGTGAAACCTGAGCCCGATTGCCCTGATGGGGATGGGCACCGCCCTGTGCTCAATCGTTATCTGTGTACCAAGTATTGCAGAAATCAGTGCGCTTATTGGAGAGATATTGAGTGGGAGACGTACAAGCGCTGTTTTGAGCAATGCATGATGGACTGTCTTATCAAAGGTATCCTGCCCGATGCATGCCCTCCCGTTGCACCAGTCCCGTTGTACCAGAAATGAGGTAACGCCCATGAAAGAAAACAAACGCGCAGAGGATCAACCCGAACTGATGCCGTTAGAAAGAGGCGAGCACGTGATGCTTCTGGAGGTGGAAGGCAGATACCACGAGGCTCTGGAACTATGCCGGAGATATCTGTCGGAGCCGGAACGTCTCACCGAACAGGAACGACAAATTTTGGAGGACCGGTACGCTGTGTTAAGCCGGTTTACAGACCCCAACTACTCACCCCCTGCTCACCTTCCATCGGAGGAGTACGAACCGTTACATCTGCTCATGTGGGACGCTCTGCGGCGCGGCGATTACGAGCAGGCTTTGCTGAAAGCATGGGACTATATGCAGTATCTCTCCGCAGGCTCATATCCCTTGCAACTTGCGCTCGGCGAACTGGCAGACTGCGCCCTGAAGGCAGGCGAGGAGCAGTTGGCGAAGGCAGCTGCCCACCTCTTTGTGGCTCATCTGAGGTTCCTGGAAGTCGCTTCCCGCAACCCCAAGACGCCGATTAGCCCTCGCATCCCGCGCGAGAAGTGGAAGCCAGTGGAGAAGCCGATTGCCGAGATAGTATTTGCTATTCCCGAGGAGACAGCCTTTCGGTTCATTCTGGAGGAGGACCACCCCGACTGGGCGACGATACTGGAGATGAGAGCGGACATTGACGCGGATTTCCCCTTCCATCCTTCGCCTCGTTTCCTGCGTGTTGTGGAGGCACTGGTGCGACACTATCAGAAGTTCGGCAAGCGGGAGGCGTTGCAGGCACTGCTGCAGAGGCATCCCGAAGCGCGTCGGTTCGTGCAGGGAGAACAGGAGTAATAGCATCCGCTGTCAGCGCAGGACGTAGTGTTGCTTTGGGGGACGGGCGAACCTGAACCGCTTGAGGTACTAGGCTCACTTGGTGCTCATTTACACGGCAAGAGGCATCAGGTAAGTGCAGGACGCGACGGCGGCTCGGAGGCATGGAGCCATCCTGCGCGCCATCCATTGCTACATTCAACTGCTGGGACAGCCGCCACCGCGAACAGGCTACCCGCTACCGGCGCTACCCTAAAAATCCATATTCTACCCTATGAAATTCTCCAGACAAAGTTTTTATGAATTTCCGGGTAGCTCGGTAGCTCGATAATTAAGCCGATTGTTTAATCGTTGAATAATCCACTAATGTACTACCTAAGTCCCATAAAATCGTCATTATACAGAGATAAAATCATCAAAATCAGCCCAAAGGGGGCAAAATCGGTACGCTACCCGTCCGCTACCCTGACGCTACCTGTCAGTTTCCGGGTAGCGCAGCGTAGCTGGATTACAATTCTGTATGAGTTTGTTACTGTCAAGGTGCTGTGGGCAGGGCGTCAAGAAGCCCCGCCCGTAGTTTGCGGATCAAGACTCTGGTGAACCGCCGGCGATGTATTGGACGAGTTCTTTCACCTGGTCCAGTGACAGGGAGAATGCTTTGAATTGGACGCCTTCTGCCCTGTGGGGTTTAGTGTCCGGGCTGGCGAACCGGCCGATGAGGCGTCGCACCTGCGATGCCACCGCTTCCGGCTTCTCCCGTACACAGTCGGCTATGTAGTCGTAGAGGTGTCGTGCGTGCCAGAGGATCATGCCGTCTCGTATCACCGCTTTGAGAGGTCCGAGTTGGCTGGACTGTTTGTCGGATGGGTATGGGCTCCAGTCCTGTTCCTTAGTGGGATAGTAGAGTGTGCTGTATCCGCCCCCGACCAGCCCCTCCTTCTCGATTGTATACATCACCTCCTCCATCACCTCCAACAGCACGTCCGCTACCACCGAGTTCCGCACCGACTCCACACGGGCGTTCGCCGTGTCCCGCCAGGCAGCTTCTTCATGGCTCAGCGTGTGGTCGAATCCACTCTTGTACAGGCTCACCGCTTGTGACCAGAGCTGAAGGACGTCCAGTTCCCTGTACGACCAATCTATGCCTTCCAGGTGCAGCGTCACGAACCGTCGGTTACCGGTACTATCCCGTAGCAGGTCGGCGGCGTCGTTTGCGGTTGCGACGAAGGATGCCCTGTGCCGGAAGGAGGTCATCTCTCGTGCGTACGGAAGCCTGATGGACGTCTCTGGTGCGCTCAGGAATCGCTTCAGGGCGTCGAGGTCCCGCCGTCGGGTGGTGGATCCTAACTCGTTAAGCTCCCAGACCAGGCATCTGGCAGCCTGCACCACGCTCTCTCTTGCATCGGGGTCAAGCGGCGAGTCTGTGAACAGTTCAGGAGCAGGAGACAACCATCTGGCGAGGCTGGACTTCCCGATTCCCTGCCGCCCGATGAGGACCAGCGTGAAGTTCTGCTCAAAACGCAATGCCTTCGCTACGGCTCCAACCAGCCACTTCCGCAGGAAGAGCTCAACGGGGTTGTTACCGTCCGGTAGGGGCGGCATTCGATGGGCGATATGGTTAGCAAACAATCTTATCCAATCCTGTCCGTCCCATTCCGGCAGGTTCTCCAGCAGGTTGGCGATGGGGTCGAATGCGTTGTAGCGGGCGTATCCTACCAGGGCGTCGCGCACTCGTTCCTTCGGTATCGGCACCCGTGTCACCACTCCTTGTCGGTTCGTCGTGGTGCGGGTGACGAACGACAGTTCCGACAGCAGCGGGTCGTCCAGTTCCGCCCACTGCCCCCGTCGCAGTACCTCCACGACGTTGGAGTTGGTGTTCAATCTGGCGTCCGTCACGCCGTGTTGTTCTGCCAGCGCCTTCAGGATCGCCCAATGGTCTGGATGCACTTCTACCGCCGAGAACGGTTTGTGGACTACTGCATTGATGCGTCCAGCCAGCGGTTCCGGCAATGCGCTCCATGCAAGCACTTCCGCAATCGGGGCAGCGTAGGTAGTTTCCACCGCCCGCAGTCTGTCGGACGGTTCATCATCGCCTGCTTCAACGGCGATGCGGGCGATGACCTGTTCGGCGGTTGTCTGCGGGACGCCGAGTTTGCGGAGCACGCCCGCTATTGCCAGTGCTAGCTGGTGTCGTTCACCGGGCGTCCAGAACTCCAGCGTGGCGTCTACCAGCCCGTCGACCTCCTCATCGGTAAGGTCACGTGGAGTCGCTTCCTTCAGTTCACCTGTGCCGTTCCGCTTCGTCTTGTTTGTCCTGGACAGAGCCTGTTCGATGACCTGCCGTGTATGTTCGGGCAGTTCAGGTAGCTGGTCTGGTGGAACAAGTGGTGTTTCCCACCGGTATTCGCCGTCGGCGGTCTTTGATGGTTCCACGAGCACATATCCCCTACCACATCCCCTGATGTCCACGCCGGGCAACACGTCAATGTTCGCCCCGACGGAGAATTCATCTGCCCACCGCTGGTCGCATCGGAACCACAGGTGTACACCTCCACGAGGGGTGCGGGCGATTGGTGTCTCGTAAGGTATACCGTCGTGGAACAGTTGCTCCAGTGCTCCCTGCCCGCCCCGATGACGGTCAACGTCAATGACGATGACGCCTTGTGGGACGGCGACGGCGACGTTCAGGTCGTCACGTCCTTCGAACCAGGTCCGCAGCTGGCGGAATTCGCAGGAAGCGTCGTGGAAACCCCTCTTGGCAACAGGAGTCTTCCTGCCGTCGCAGGGGAGCACCCTGTAACCGAGTGCTGTGTAGCGGGCAGCACTCTGAAGGATTCCAAAAAGCGATGTCGTATTGGAAGTTGTGCCCATAAACACACCTCCTTCGGAAATGGTGTCGTTGTCGGGCTGGTAATGTACTCCTCCGGCGCGCCCGACACCGGGGCGGACGGTTGGTTGGCGGACCTTCCATCCGCCCCGCACCGAAGGAGGTGCGCCGTTCAATCAATCTCCGCGACGACGGCGCCGCGTCACGAAGTCCAGAAACTCTACTGCTCTTGCTGCTTGTCGTTGTTCGTCCTTATCAAGAAGCCGTACCCGCTGCAAGCCCACGGTGGACGCGGTGGCAGGTTGGTGATGATGTACCGCCTCTGCACGACTTCCGTGTTCTGCTCCGGTTGATGCACACAAGTCACCCTTATCGGCGTGCGTTCAACGATCTGCCCGGATTTCACACCAGTTATCCAGAAATCGGCTGGCACAGACCCCTCCGATGGCAGGTATACAACCTTGCAGCGGACGCCTTGTTGTACTTCCCGCTGCTCGTTGTGATCCGTTGTCTGCTTCGTAAGCCTTTTGCGCCTCATTGCTGTCAACTCCTTTCGGTCTCGTTTTGGTCGCCGCCGTGCTTGTTGTTACCACTCCTTCCGGTGCCCGGCGACCCGGGCTGGCGGTCGGTTGGGAGCCTACCACCAGCCCGCCAAACCAGAAGGAGCCGTGCCGTTCAATCAAATCACTCATCCCCAGCCCGACGGCGCCGCGGGCTGAAGGTTTGAACCCGCTAATCGCACAGCGCCCCGTCATGGATACATGGAGGCGTTCTCCCCCCTACCAGTAGATAGAGATAATCTTACGGTGCAGGAATGGTACCGCTATTGCCGGAACATTCCCGGAAGTTCTGTGCTCACATCCCACCCCACGGCGGCGCACAGGGCGCGTCGCTCCCTGAGGTAACCATCCAGCGTCGGGAAGCTGCGACTCATCTCCTTCACTATCGCCAGAACGTCCCGGTAACCGTCCACCGTGACGCTCTCCCACGGCGAACGGTCACGGAACCTGTTACGCATCACCAGCAGCCGATAAACCAGCTCGTTGAGGGTGCGGGGCGGATACACCTGTACCAGAAGCTGGTTGAGCAGCGAAGCCAGCGTCCAGCGGTGTGTGTATCTCCGTTCTACTCTACCGCCTTCCCCGTCATCCACCTCGAACTCCCGACCGGTGATGAACATACCGCTGATTAACATGCTCGCCAGCCTGTCCAGCGCATACAGCACCTGCATCGGGCTCTCTAACCTCAACCGGACCGGATAGCCAGCCTGTTCGAACTGGTCGTAGCTCTGGTATTGCTCAAAATCTATCTGGACGCCCGTCATCAGGTCCAGAGTGTCCGCACTGGGGACGGGAACCACAAGGTCTATCTCACGACCGTCGCAGGGGATGTCCATCGGAACCGTGTCCGACACCTGCACCGCCTGCCCGTTGACGAACAGACGACCATCTTGCACCTCATACTCCAGACAAGGGAACATCTCAGCGGGCTCCAGAGGCAACGGACGAGCCAGCTGCACGGCAACCCCATCTCCGCTCTGCTGCCAGTACGGGTGCAGGTAGACCCTTAAACCGTTATCGCCCTGCGGGTGGAACACGGAGGAATAGCTGAACCAGTTGTGCAGAAACGGATACTCCGGGACAAGATACAACCTGTCCTGCTCGGCGTATGGATTGAGCACATCTGCCCGTGCGGACACGTATCCCAACGACATCACGGCGATATGCTTGCTGGACTGGATGAACTCCATCATGTGCAGGTGCGGGTTGCGGCGTTCTATCCGATCTACCAGCAACAGGTTGCGGAAGAGTTTTGCTATCGTCTCGCCGTTGTACCTGTCCAGACTGCCTATTCGGGCTTCAATGTATTTCAGCATCCCTGAAACGTCAGAGATGCCCAGTCGGTTCGCTTCCCGTAAGGCGTATTCATCACGTCGGATCTCGTGCTCCAGTCTGTCCTCGATTTGTTGACGGAGATGCTCCTTCAACACCTGCGAGGCGTCGGGGAAGGTTGCCCAAGGCTTTACAGCCTGGAAGAGTTGCTGTTGTTCCAGCAGGAACAGTTTGAGGTGCGCAGGACACACGATATCGGCGTGGACGGGATGCTCGTAGAGTGCGCCCATAACATCCTCTGAGAACACCGATACCTTCACGTTCATACCGCGCTGCAGCACCTCTATCAAGTTCTCATAGGGCAGTCCCTCCTCTACACGCATGACCTTTACACGGCGATTACCGACGGATATAGCACAACGTACGTTCATCATTGCCTCCTGTGTACTCTTTGTTGTGGTGTCGTAGATGGCTTACATTTACACGGAATCGGATTATCCTCCGCTATATCAATCCATGCGCAGACTGGTGGAGTCGGATGTCAGGCTCAGCGCATGGAACTACCTGTTCCCGGCATCTCAGGCTGATGTGCTGGCGCATGCCCGTACCAGTCCGCAGATGGTGACGGCTCTTGCCTATGCGCCCAGTCATCCCAATATCCTGAACCATCCGTTAACTTATACCACCGTCGTGGAGCGTGGTAGACGCAGGAACGCCTCGTCTCAGACCGCCCGGCTGTTCTCCGATATACTGGACACCCTGTACAGAGAGATGGGCGAGCGTCCCATATACAGTCTGTACGCCAGCCCCACCATCCCGTCACCGGCGTTTGCGCATCAGGACGACCCTGCGTTCCGACCGGGATTGAGACCAGGCTCTGTAGAGAGCATCATCCGGCAGATGACGCCCGGGCATGTGTTCCTTGCCAGGGTGCCGTCTGGCGAGTTGACGAATACAGCAGCGGCTGAATCTGCAGAGGACCTGTCCAGAGTGCTCGGCGAATACGACGCACGTGAAGGATTCCGGCGACTGGCGCTCCTGTATGAACGGTCGCCCGGTAAGAGCTCGCTGCTGTCCACTCTCTCCAGACAAACCGGCGCCGATGCTGATCAGATCGCCAGAGCGCTGGAGGCGAGCTCTGCTATCGGCACTGCACGCGATGCCAGGTCCATGATCCGCACGGTCGCCCATGAGTTCGCACATGCCAACATCCAGCCGGTGCCGCCCATTGCCACCTCGGCGCTGTTCAGGATGTTACGGGGCAAGACCAGTCCGACAGATGTTGCGGTTGCGGAGCTGATGCAGTCCCAGTATCTGGATGAAGCGCTATCTGATACATTCGCCGCAGCGGTCTCACTGGATCCTGAAGGCATCGCTCATTCCCGGTACGCGTTCGCCGCCGCATCACAGATATATGCAGCGGCACGCAGGAACAAGCAGGAGCTGAAGGGCTGGAAGTATGGAGACCCGTTCAAGCTGGTGGTCATGGATCCCAAACTGGTGGAGGATGTGGATTCCCCGCTTGGTAGACTGCTGAGGGGCGAGTTGCGCAGGTATCCGCTGGACAAAATCGCGGATGTGGACCAGATAGAGGACGAGAAGGGCGAGTTGAACATCGAGGCGTTGACCGGCGTTATCTCCCGAATCAGCGGTATCAACAGCACCGTCGCGCAGGAACTGTATCGCAAGCTGAGCGGGGGCACGCTGGACCTCAGTCGCTACGGTGGCGACGAGCGCCAGCTACGTCAGGTGATAGAGACCTGGGGCAGCAGACTCTGGAGCACCGCCTACATGATAGGCAAAGCCTCGCCGGAGCTGATAGGCAAGGAGATAGAGGTCACTCCGGAAGGCGTGTTCATGGACGGTGAGAAGCTGGACCTCGCTAAGACAGGTATCCCCGACCTGGACTATCTGTCCTTGACCGGCAGGGGCGAGATGCATCCGGAACAGCTGGAACGTGCCCATAACGCGCTGGAGATGTATCGTCGTGCCAAACGGGCGCTCCTGAGAGGCAAACGACTCGTTCTGCAGGCTGGTATGGCAGCCACCGAGATCGTGCAGTCGTGGAGGCGCGAGTTCGGCGCCATCTGATTGTTGCGCCATCTGATTGTCCACCGTGTGTACTGGTAAGCACGGTGGATACGGATGTACATATTCTCCGAACAGGACCTCAACCGATCCTGGCAGGCGTTTAACGAGCTCTTCCAGCAAGACGTTGTACCCCGCATCAAGGCGAGCATCATGGGGCACTACATGCAGCATAAGACGCCCTATGATGCGTTCCGATACTCGCCCGCTCGTCTGGTAGTGTCTGCCCAGTCCGCCGAGGAGCTCCGCTCCGGCATGCTCATGGGCATAGAACGCGCCGTCATGGAAGCGGTAGGGCCTGATAACAGGCGCAGGAACCTCGCCGTATACCTGCGCGGTCAACCTGTCACCGGTCAGGCACAGAATATCGCCAGAGTCGGAGGCGGCGAACTCTACCATTCCATCTACAGCGATCTTGCCAGAGCCGTAGGTGGTGCACAGTTCAACCTGTATGCCAGCAGGGAAGGACACTCCGCATGGGGACAGGAAGCCATCACGGACTATCCGGATATCAACCTGTCCGCAAGGATGCTCGTCGGTGACCGCACCGAGCTGATGCGCGAGGTAGCACGTCAGACCGCGCCGGTATATCAGATAGCGTACAAATACAACGCCCCCAACGGTGGGGATCCCGCTTCCGTACCGAGCAACCTCGTGGCTCCCATACATGCCGGAATGGATCCAGATGAAGCCAAACGGTTGGTAAGGGAATCTTACAGATACGCTACCGGTCAGGAAGATGATCTTCCCATCTCGCTGGCAGCCCACGAGTTCGCACACACCACGCTTCAGCCCAGCAGGATGGTTCCGCACAGCGTGGTTCAGGAATACGTGCAGGGCAAGAGATCTCTGGCGGATATCCTCACACGCGGCGTGCTGGAATCGCAGTTCCTCAACGAGGCTCGCGCGGACATGTTCTCCATGGCGATCAGTCTCAACCCGCAGGCGATGGTGCGCGGGCGCTACGCGATGGGCGCATACGGTAAAGCGCTGTCCAGTCGCAGCGGCGAGATGCAGGGCTGGAAGTTCGGTGACCCCCTCAACGTGCGCGTGATTGATCCCCAGATGATTGAATCGGAGACGTCACCGCTGGCGCAACTGGTCAACCGATACGCCACAGCGGTCTCCGACCGGATACTCCACAATACCGCCAGAACGGGTGACCTGATGGCGGATGCCGCCGCTTCTGCAATGGACCAGCAAACGGTTGAGAAGCTAAGAGCGACAATGGACCCGTTAAACATGGTGAGGAATGCGAAGCTGGACATCTATGCCTCCGCATACTTCTCCAGAACGATAAAGAGACTCAGCAGTGATATCATGCGCCCCATCATTGAGGACTACCGTTCCGGAATGCTCGGTAACCTGCACCCGGATGTGGAGGAGCTGATCAAGTATCAGGGCACGAGACTTTGGGCTCTCGGATACATGGTGGGCAAGAGCAGACCGGACCTGATCGGCGAGCAGTTGAGCGTAACCCCAGACTCTGTTCGTGTCGCATCCACAGGCGAGGAGTTGAACATCGCCGAGCTTTTACCTTCACTGAACATCTCATCCATGTACGGTCCGCAGGTGATGCATCCCGTGCAGATGGAGCGGGGCTTCAAGGCGCTGGAGATATACGACAGGGCGAGAGAGGCTATCAGGCAAGGTGTTCGGTTGAACCTGTCGCCCGGCACACCAGCCGCCGATGTCGTGTCCGCATGGCGCGACCGGTTCTGGAAGGTGATGAACGATGTCTAAGTTCATCCAGAACCTGCTCAAACGCGCCGACCGGTTCCAGAGCCCTGCACAGGAGGTAATAGCCGACAGTCCCGCTCAGGAGATTCCTGAGCAGGATGTTCTTGCTACTGAGCAGGAGGTTCTTGCAGATAGCCCGGCACAGCAGGCGCTGGGCACGAGCTATGTACGGAGCTTACTGGCCGGTAACGCATTCCCCATCTACACGCAAGAGCATCTCAGGGACTTTGAACAGCGATTCCTGTCCGCATGGAGCGATATCCAGAGCCCGGTGCGCATTCAGGAAGCGCTGGACAGGCTTCCGATGGAGTTGCTGGCTGCCACCAACACCATCTGGGAGCCGGACGCATCCATGAGCACCGCCTATCGGGAAGGCGAGTGGAAGGTGAAGCGACCGCCCATAGGATTAAGATTGTATCAGGAAGCTTCAACCGAAGTGGACCGGATACTGGGCTATGAGAATAAGGTCAATCTGTACAGCTCGTTCCTGTCCGGTCCCTCTATGCGCGGACTGGACCCGCTTCAACCGGACAGGACGGTTGAACCGTCAGGGCTGTTGAAGGAGACGATGCCCGCTACCAGACTGGTGTATCTGGATATGATGAACTCACCGTTTATAAGGGATTATATGGATGAGTACGAACGGGTCAGTCCGGAGCTCAAGCGGGTGATACAGGGCGTGCAGGACGTGGAGGTGGTGAACCGGGTGACGCCGTTCACATACCTGCACGAGTACACGCACGGCGTGATGTTCCCGCTATCCACGATAACCTACAGCAACCTGCAACGCCACCTGAGCGGCGAGTTAGGGATGACGGATATCGTCACCAGATCGTATATGAACTACGCCATGATTCAGGAGGCGGTCGCCGATGCCATCGGAGCCGCACTGTCCGGCGACCTGGAAGGCGCATTGACCATGCGATATAGCGCCGAGATGGCAGTGCACGCCGGTGACGATGTGAAGCCCAGATACGGCGACCCTATCCGTCTGGAGGTAATAGACCCAGCACTGATAGAGGATACCGAGAACAGTCCGCTCTGGCAGATGGTAAGGCAAGCCGCAAGCGATATCGAGCAGAGACGACCGAACAAGTTTATCGATGAACCGAACGTCATGAGGTATTCCCTGGAACGCCGAGACCTGAGGGCTTTCACAAACGCCATGCAGAGTCTGGAACATATCACCAGCATGGTATACGATAAACTGATAAGCGCCGCGGAATCCGGTAGTCTGGATAGACAACTCCGTGAGACCATCATGGGACAGGCTTCCAGAATCTGGATCTATCCCTACTTCATCGGTAAAGCCAGACCGGACCTCATCGGTAAGGAGATAAACATCCTGCCCGAATCGATTGAGGTGGCAGAGACCGGTGAGAAGCTGAACCTTGCGGAGATACTGCCGGATATCGCACCGTTAGGATTAATAGACGAATCCGTTGTGCATCCGGAACACCTGCGTCGTTCCTTCAAGCTGATCGAGTTATACGACCGTGCCAGGGAAAGACTGAGGGCGGAACGCGCCATGCAGCAGGCTTCGGAAGCGGAGGTAGTGCACCACAGGAACTACGAGACCGCACCGCCTCCGGATACAGGAGAAGCGGTGATAGAGCGCTGGCGGGAATGGATCAGGAGCATAGCACCTTGATAAGGTCTACACGTTCGGAATAGTCCTCCGGATCCGTCTGTCGGTACAACTTCATCAGCTTCTCCGCCAGCTCCGGTAACCTGCCGATACTGGGCATCAATGGATGCTTCAATCCTTCGGCGATCTCGCCACCGGCAAGCCGCCAGGCGAGTATCTCCTCAGGCGTGCCTTCCACAAGCACCAGATGCGGCATGGCGCCCACATCCAGCACGAAGTTGCCCATGTCCATGTTGCCAATTTGTAAATGCAGGGCGATCGCCTTCTCCGCCAACTGCGCCGTGGCGTAACTGCCGTCCTTCTTGTCCAGAAGCTTCATGATATGTCCCTCCGTTGCGCCAGTTTCTATCCTGCTCATTTCTATCCTACTCAGGTATGTACCGAACTCAGCACGATGCCAGAGTGTATGCATACGGTATCATCAGTTTCTATCCTACTCAGGTATGTACCGAACAGCCTATGGAGGCTGCACAGCTCGCCAGACAGTTCGCATACAGATCGTTTGCGAACCGTGCGCTCTGCGCCGTGTTGATCGCTATCGCCATATACAATATCACTCCAGTGCACAGTTTCTATCCCACTTAGGTATGTGCCCAACCTGAGTTCTCCATCTCACGTACCACGATCTTCCTTATGGACCGGTTGAACTTATCGCCGGTATAGGAGACCGTCCAGCGCCATGGCGGTGGGATGTCCAGCACACGGGCTCTGCCCAGCCCGGCATAACGCTGAGCCTGTTCCGTTACCTGCCGTTCCAGACTCTCTATCCGTGCAATCAGCTCTTGCACATGAGGCAGATACACCAGGAACTCCTCCACCTCGGCGACGGTCGCCCTTAACGCTTCCAGTCCGCCCTCCAGATACGTCCTCAGCATCCGGTTCGTGGTCATACCACGAACGCTTGCCAGTCGCTTCAGATACTCCGGCGACTTCAACTTGACGAGCAGGTTACCGTAACCGTGAGTATACTGCACCACAACGCCTTCCCAGTCCGCATGTTCCGCCATCTCCACGAGCTGCACAGCCTCGTCAATGCTATACACGGGATACTGCTGTGGTAGTCTGAGTGGAGGCTCTAAGTGACTGTAGAACTCTACCGCCGGTATCAACTCCAGCGTGCTGAGGTCTCTGAGATAGAGTATTACCAGCGCAGGCTGCGCCGGTGGAGTGCACATGCCGGGTTGCCACACCTCGTTGTGTAACAACTCGGCAACCATCGTGTAGCCTTCAGGAAGCTGTATGCATCCACCGGCGAGCTGGCTGGCGATGACGGCAGCTCTTGTCCAGATGCCGTGTCGTGAAGCGAACACGAGTTCACCTTCATGATGGAATACCTGTATCATCACACCGTCCGCCTTCTCACAGACGCAACGCACGGTCTTGTCCGCAAGATGAGCCGGCGACGTCTCATCATGCTCGTTCAAATTGAAGAACTTGATGAGCGGTAACGATACCAGCCTGCCGTAACGGTCTATCACGATACCACGACAGACGCGTAACTCCGGAGTCCATTGCCCGAGATAGTTGGCTCTGTCTGTGTAATTAGCAAGTATGAGGTCACCGTAATCCCGGATGGTCACTAAACTCGGCTCGAACTGGCGACTCTGAATCATGCCTATCGTGCTTTGTACAATCGCTGCTAAGTCTTTCATGATACTCACCCCATGCCTAACTGTTTGGAGGCGCTTTGTGCTCGTTTAACCACTGACAAGCCCTGCGGACACCATCGCCAGTGATGTCCGTGGAGTAGATGATCTTGTCCGCATGATACCAGAGCCATGGATGGTGCACGGTGTCCCGCTCCACAACCACTACCGTTACCTTGCCCCACAACCTGGCGTAGACGAGTTCCATGCTGGTGCCGATAGTGGATGCATGGAACAGCGCGATAATGGCGTCACTGTCTCTTAGTAGCGCCAGATCGTGCTCCACCAGTACCTTAGAGGCAGTGCGGAAACTGTGCTTCTCCAACAGCTCCGACCACTTGCCTGGATTCATCCCGTCGTTCGGGAGCACGGGCTCCAGATGGTACTCGCGTACCAGCTCGCCCAGCTCTATAAAGAGCTTCTGCGGATCGTAGTGATTCACAAAGGTCATTGGCAGAGCAATGTATACCTTCATTGCAATCAATCGCCCGGAATGGTGTGTAGCTGGGAACGGTTAACTACTCTTTGATCGCTGGAATATCTATCGGTAGCTGCACACTCCGTTCGTTATAGTAATCGGTATAGATGCAATAGGCGAGCACGGTAGATTTCCCACGTAGCTCCAGCATGAAATCGGCGTCGGCGACGTTCTCGTCGCCTACCTGTGAAAGCAGTTCTTGCCACTGCTCCGGCGCAATCAGGATGCCATGCTCGTCTACGTTGTCCAGTATCGGTATCTCCTCGTCCGGCAAATTTGTGTCCGGTATGATGTAAGCAGGTGCGCGCCATACCAGCGAATAGCCAGGCACGAACAGTTCCTTCATCTCCGATATCCGCCTTCTTATCTCCTCCAGTGAACAGTGTATTGCTACGATGAAGTCTCCGGAGTGCAGTCTTAAACATAGCAGCCACATGTGTGGTCACCTCCTTGTACGGGATAGATGTATCAGCTGTTATCTTCCTTCACCTCGAACAGAGTGTCTGAACCGACGAAGCCGGTGTCTTTCAAGAACCGCACACTGTCCTGATAGCTTGTCCGTCATATTTGAGAAGCCCACATGGCATCCGGCATTCCACTATACCGACTGCTGGTTACTCCTTCAGTGCGCCCGACACCGGGGCGGATGGAAGGTCCGCCAACTAACCATCCGCCCCGCACCGAAGGAGGCGCCGTTCAACCGAAACACAATCTCCAGCCTGACGGCGCAAGCAGGCTGAAGCCTCAAAAACCTCTCCACAAAACTTATTGGCGTCCTTTGTGGTGTGGGCACATATGCGAAGCTTGTGCTGTCACTCATCATTCTGACCGCATGTCCGACTATATATGCACATCATAGATGACGTACATCTTCTGGCTGTCGGTGTCGTTGGGATCAAGACAGGTTTGCGTCCACTCCCAATCGTTGTGGCAGAACGGATAGTGTTCCGCCTCATCGATGGTAAGGTAGAGATCAGCCAGCTTCTTGAAGCTGTATGGGTGTTTAGCTATATCTGCCTGCTGTAACACCGAACTGATAGTTTGCAATACCTGCTGCTTCGTCTTGAGCTCCGTCCCGATGCCAATGCCCAAATGCTCGGCTAAGTAACTTACTCTGGAGGCAATCAGCTCTCCGTAGTATATCCGGAGCTCTTGCACTCGCTGTTCCGGTTTAGCTCTGGTAAGACGTTCTATCAGTTGCCATTGCCATTTCTCCGCTTCATCTGAAAGGACAAGTGTGCCGTCATCCAGCAGGACGGCGATTGGATGGTTCCAGTTGTTCTCATCCAGCTCGATGTATTGATCCAGGTGGGGAACAGCGGGCTCTTTAATGATAATCTTGTCTGGTGGTAGTGACTCGTGATCCCCCAGAATATCTTGCAGGTCGTACTCGTCGTAGCTGGTGACCAGACAGACAGGGATATGCATATCGGGTTACCTCCTTCGTTTAGACTATGTACACGACGATAGTAGCGTCTTCCCACTCGTCCGTTTCCGCCAGAAACGGCCAGCTGGTGTATGTTTCTCTGGAGTAACTGAACGGGTAGAGACTACTCATCTCCTCCAAAGCCAGTTGCACCTCCGGTTGAGACTTGAGTTCGTCGGCTTGTCGTCTGAGCTTATCCAGAAGGAACTCTCAACGCTCTAAAGCAGGCAACTGCATCAATGCCTGTAACGTGGCATCTGGGTCGGAGTGATACCACAGCCAGGTATAGACACGCATGATTATGCTACCTCCGGTTCCAGCTCGCCGTGTATGAGGTTCTTGAACCACTCATCGTCGATCTTGTGGAGATGCCGCGTTCCCATCTCTGAGCAGCGCCCATGCGCCGTCCTCACGGAACACGTAGAGCTCATACTCGCCGACAGGTATCTTGAAGAAGTAGTCTACGCTCCTGTCCAGCGTGTTGGGGACCAGCTCGTATTCCAGACTCTCCAGAACCTGGATGATTCGTTGCAGTTGCTGTTCCGTAATGGTGAGCGTGCCGTATCGGTATATACGCCCGGAGATTTGCCGGATGATATCCTGCACGGCATCGATGGGAACAGAATACCATTTCCCACGATAGCAGAAGGAGTAGCGTTCTACTGCGACGACAGAGACCTCCTTATCCTTGATGATTTGCAGATATTTGCACCAGTCCAGTTCCTCCACCGTCTGCTCGATCTGGTAGTCTCTGACGACGAGACCGCCGACTGTTTCCTTGTCCAACATGAACAGATCGTGTTTGTCCAGTAGTAGAGTCACAGTATCGCTGTCGGATTGGCACCGTATGGCGTAGAACTTCATGGTTGGAACTCCTGATGAGATTGTTGTTCACTATAAACTCTGTTTCTATCCTACTAAGGTATGTACCTAACCACTATAACTCTTGGCAGGTTATATGGGGCAATTGTTGAGGTCTATATCGTATTCCAGCAGCATCACCTTATCGCCCATCATCAGGGACACCTGTGGCGTCAATCTGGGCAGCTGGTTCATGAGAGAGGCGATATGCATGAGGTTACCACGTGCCAGCGGTCGCACGAAGCAGCTGTTCTTTATGGGATGCGGGAACAGCTCGCTGACGGCGCTTCTCATTGTCATGCCGGGCTCCACAATGATGTATCGCTGGTAGACACTAATCACGTCATGGGTTTGTACCAGCACGTTGTTGATACGTACCAGGACGACGTTGAAGCGGATATCGTATCCAGATTTCAGGGCGAACCGAAGGGCGGCGAGCCGCACCATGTAATGAAGGAGATCTCTGGCAAGATGCTCTATACTCCTGTAACCGTATGTGTCGTTGATCTCGCTTCTGCAGTTCAGGAGTTGCTCCTGTCTCACGAGCATGATGCGGTAGTGTCCTGCCGCTTCAGACTGCACATAGTTCGTGGATAACAGATTGGCAAGAACCAATACGTCCTGGAACAGCTTATCCAGCGGTAAAGACTGCACAAAGTCCAGGAACGAAGCGGTGTACCGGATATGCTGTTCGGAAGCCTGTTCGCATGCCCTTATCCACTCCTGCCGCAGATAGTCAAAGAATGCGGATGCTCCGTCGCACATCTGGCTTATCATCCTGTCCTGGCGCTCCTGGAGTGAATCACCGTTCTCAAGATGCTTCATCATCTGCATCAGCCAGTTGCGGGATGCGATTCTGGCGCCCGGCAGGTTGTGACTGTGTTCGTTGATAGTTAGTTCCACGTCTCCTATGCGTAGCAGGATGGTGCCTGGAGTATCACTGTCTGCTGGCTGATAACGTAGAGACACACCATGGGGCAGCGTCCATCCGTAGGACTCTGCAGGATAGACTATCCGCACGGGCCAGACGTCGGGGGGTCGAATGAACGGCTCCATGAAGAGCTCTCTGGTCTTGTTACGAACGAAGCTGATGAACTTGAGTGGAGTGTTAACCATGGTTTCTATCCTATCTCTATCCTACTAAGGTATGTACCGAACCGTAGTCAAAGACGAATGTAGCACCGACTTTCTTGACGTTTCTATCCTGCTAAGGTATGTACCAACCTGTTATGTTCCTGATGCTCCGGAGGGCGAACCTCTGGGCTCGCCCTCTCGAGTCATCTACCCCTGGCTCAAGAAGTAATCATACTCAGATCATCCGCCATCTCAGCGGTAGCGCCGGTGATATCAAAATGGAGGTTGTCGCCAACGGGATAGAACTCCCTGAACCTGAGCTTGTTGGGAGGTTTGACTATCCTCTTGTTTATGAAGTTGCCTCCTCTTTAGCAGGGATAGACATCAGTGTCTTGCAAAGTCCTCTGGAAGTAAGCGCGTCCTGGATCTCAGCAAGCACAGCTTCTGCCTCTTCACGTGTGTTGCATTTGGCAATCTGGACAGAGGGCTCTCCTAACCGCTGTGCCCACACACGAAGGCCCTCGTACCGGTCAATCTCGATCAGATAGACCATGCTGAGGTTCAGTAAATCGCCATCTTGCGTTTTGATGAACATAGCAGTTACCTCCTTATGTTAACAGAATAGTCCCCATCGTCCTCC
>BPGU01000008.1 GCA_026003195.1 Armatimonadota bacterium | reverse complement strand
AGTTGTTCGCTGTATCTTCTGGCACAATCCGGCAACGGAGATAACCTGCTGGTACTCCACCACCACCAACACCAGTAATGGGCACATAAATGTCACTGACCGTCGCGCCCAGTGCCACGAATGAAACAGCTGCTAGATTGGCACTGCCGGTGTTTAAGGTGATGTTTGAAGCATTAGCACCAACATTCCACCCCAAAGCGGTTGTCATCCGCATCTTGCGTTACTCCTTCCCATCCCACTGCACGTGGGCATAATCCCGCATCTTCCAGTCCCCGCCCCATGTCAGCCCGTGCGCCTTCGCACTGCTGCCGTACTTCTGCCACCATTCTAACGGCACGTCCCAAGTAGGCTTGTTATTGACCAGCCAGCAGCAGTCCATTGCCCTGCCTGTGCCGTGGTACGCAGGGTTGATTATCTTCGTGACGATGGGCTTATCTGCAGTATAGCCCCATCCGCGGTACAGCTTCAGTTCCTGTTCGGTATAGCCCACCTTGCGCAGCTGTTCGTCACTGCGCCCCTGCGCGTACAATGCCCGTTGCTTCTCTCTGCTGCGATATACCTCCCACACGAGCAGCGGAAGCCCGTGCCCGCGCACATCGGCGAGCACGGCAAGGAACTTCCTGCGTGCGACGGCGTTCACACGCGGGTCGTCCAGCAGATGGTCACGCGAAGTGACCGATGCGGTCTTGACCGCAGTCACTCTACGCTTCCCTCCTCGCTGAAGACGAACAGCGCGGATACCACGAACCCGAAGATGAAGCCGAGAAGGAACGCGCCTATCACTGCCAGCGTCATCGTGTTACCTCCATCTCCAGCGTGTGGTCTTGACCGTCGCCCGGCAGCACCACGTCGAAGTCGATGCCACCGGCACTTGCCGGCTGTATTGGTACGCCATCAAACTTTGGTGTGCCAGGAACTAACCTCACGGCGTCGGCAGGGATGCTGATGCGCACGGGTAGCGAGTAGTCGATGGTCAGCGTCACCACGTTGCTGGTGACGGTTCTCTGCACGCCTGCGCTGTCTGTGTACGTTGCCGTCGCCTGTAACTGCACGGTTTGATTGACGCGCGGGTTGCGCAAACCAATGAACACTTTCGCAGACTGCCCAGAGCGCACTTTGGTTGGCGCAAGTGACAAAGAAACCACAAGATCGTTCGTCGGGGCAGTGTTCTGCGCCGATGCGCTGACTGCACATATCAACGCAACCAACACTGCAATGGACATGCTAACTTTCATCATGTCTGTCCTCCAACTGCGCTCGGAGCACGTCGCAGAGTTTGTAAATGGTACTGAGCGTGTCGTACGCTTCGGGTTTGCCAACGATGGAGACATAGAACTGCAACGAGCGTACAACGTCTTGCAAATGCGCTATTGCCCCCGCCGGGTCGCTTCTAACATCCGAGACGCTATTGTATCTCGCCGGCAAAGTTAGTGCTCTCTTCAGTGTGTTCAGCAGCGACTTCCACATTTTGTGTTTCCTCCTCGTAAGGAAGCTCTTCCATCACCATAACGGGCACTCCGACATCTTCCGCGATCTTTGCCCAGTCTGGCACAAGCAGAGCACCCGACGCGGTTCGCACTGGGAGTCCTTGCGCCATCTGTTGCAACATCCCTTGAACCAGTTGCTTCACAAACAAATTGTCCAGTCGCATCACCAACTTCGCCGGTGGCGCCATTGAGCCAAAGTTATAAGCAACCAATTTGCTCAACAGTTGGTTTGTCAACACTTCTTCTATCTGCGCCACATAAGCCATCTCGTTGTCGATGAATAAGTCTACTTGCGCCACCCCCAAATTGTATGTCCCCGTCTCGCTGGTGGTGACCGCCAACTGTGGCACACCCATACTCAAACGCATCTGCTGATCCAAAAACGAAATCCACTCTGTGTAATCAATGGGGGGCGGGACGTCAAACGCTTCCACATCCCAAACACGACCGCCATCCAACGAAGTGCTTGGCAATACGATGTTGTGCGCAGATTGCAACTCTTCCAGCAACGCCTGTAGATACTGCATGTTGTCTTCCATGATGGGGTTCCCATCGCCATCAATCCCTACTTCTATCTGCCCCGGCGGTGCGAACCCTTTCTTCGTAGGCACGGCGTAAATGTTATGGAAAAGCGCAGCGTCTTCCAGCGCACGTTGTTTCAACTCCCAAAAGGGAATGGCCGCTTTGATGGCTGGGTTGCCATACACTTCATTGAACTCTGCATTCGCTGCCCAGTGGATAAGCTTCTCGGCTTCTATCACCGTGCCATCCAGCAGCTGCTTTGCACCGGCAAAATTGCCAAACGCATCTACCAACGGATAGACAAATTGCGGGTCTAACGGTGCGAGCCTCTGAATCACCCAAGCGTCCCTGAAAACCAGATTGCGCATATCTGGGGCGTTTGCTAGTCCCACCGTCGCTGTCACGTCATCGCTTGTCCACACAATCTCTTGGATGGAAAAGCCGAAATCCAACGCGGTCAATAGGTTCCAAAGAATGCTGCGTATGTGTGGTTGAAGCACACGCTGGCAGAACGTAGCTATCTCCTCGTCATCGCAGAGCACGTTCCAATCGCTTCGCAAGATGGGCAACTTCATGAGGAACAAAGAAGAGCGTATAACCGGGTCCTGACGCACACGGTCGAGTTCGTCAATCGTAATGGTGTCCGTGCGATACGCAATGATGCGCCCGCCTTCACGCTGCGCCAAGAACGGCATCAAACGCATCGTGCCCGTTCGCCCTAATTGTCCCATCTGCGGTCGCGTGCGCATCTTCATCACCTAACAAAAACGGCGCGTGACAACGTGTTGTCACGCGCCTGTCTATCAGACCCAGCGTCTAATAATATTATACACCCCTCCAGACGACATATCAATGCCATCAGAAAAGAGTCAACTCGTTTGCTTCGCATCTCGCACACCAGACCACCCACAACCACACGGGATGTAGTCTGAACGACTTCCAGCGTCTGTATCGTTCAGGTTCTTGCGAAACGTGCTGCAGTTTCCACTCGGAAGCCAGTTCCTTGCGCCCCCACCCACGCGCAAGCAATGCTTCCACAAAATCCAGCATTTCTAACAGTTCAGATCGCTGCACGGCGAAGACCTGTTCGTCCCACGCGAAGCGCAGAACGCTGGTGTCAAAGTTCACATGTTGCTGCAATACAATCCAGCCATGCTTTTTGAAGGATGCGGTGGTATATAGCGCATAAGGGGGAGATGGCGGTATACGAACCAGTTGCCTGATTTCACTGCGCTGCAACCACCGCACCCCTTCGGGGGGAGAGAGCATCCAGTGCGAACGACGCCACTGCGGGTTGTTCAGCATCTCGTGACATGGCGGGCAGAGCACAGCATCCGAAAATGTTTGCAAGTGCTGCCAACTGGTGAATTTGTCACCAAAAACGGGCGGGTGTCCGTCTGCAACAAACGCCCCACAGACAGTGCAGTGCCCGTTCTGGTCGCCAGGGACACCAATACCACAAGACGCTGCGAGTGCAGAAAGCGTCATCACTTAACCACCACCAGCTCTGCGCTGCCTGCTTTCTTCTCTACTGTCCGCAGCGTCACGCCGTCCAGTCGCTGGACGAAGCCACCCTCCACCAGTTCGCGACAGTAGGGCAACAGATGCCCCACACAAAGCTTGCCAGAAAGAGCCTGGTTGAGATACGACGTGCCCAGCAGGGACAACATGGGAAGTGGTGCGGTCACTCCCGGTCGTAGTAATCGTAGCACTCCTCATGGTAACAGGGGTAGCAGTAGATGCATCCCCCGTCGACCAGGCACTCTGAGTACGAGTGCCCGGTTGCGTCGTAACGTTCATCGCCACGGAGCAGTGCCTCCCGGACCTCTTCGTCGAGGTTCTCGATGGGCACTATCTCATACTGACACCATGGGGAGCACTGCTGAAACTCCCCACGGTGACCACAGAAATCTAACCACGCCGTGGTCCAGTAGCGGACCACGGCGCCGGTAATTTGTCCCTGCACATCGGTCACAGGATACAGGTCGCGCCCGTATCCGTAGTCCCCGCCGGTGCAGGGATACCTTCCGGAGTGCTTATCGGTCACGGAGAGGTAGTAATCAGACTCAGGCAGTTCTTTCGTGAACTGCCTTGGGCGGTCATCGTTAGTGCCCTTTCTTCGTCTCATCTCTATCCCCCCTCTTCGGATGCCGGGCTATTTGTATCACCCCCGCCCGGCTGGGGGTTTCTTTACTACTTTCACTTCTATTATACACACTCTCTTGTGTAAAGTCAAGAGTTTTTAGGCTTCTTCGGGAAAATTTTCAAAAATTTTTTCGCTGCCTTCCGCCATCACAAAGGGGATTGAACCTGCCATGCGGCGATGCTTGCAATCCAATTGCACAACATAGGCTGCGACATCTGCGACATCAAAGGATGTGTATAATAGACGTGGAAGTGGTAGAGAAACCCCCAACAGGTGGGAGGAAGAATAGAATGAACATGTGGGAAGAGTTCACGGGATACATATACCGTCTCAGTTTTTTCCTTTACCATCAATGGACGGTAGCGTTAGACGATGACACTGCCCGTCGGTTGCTCGGCGAGACCCCACCGAGCAACTCCGAACACCTTAACAAGGTGATCGGGGAAATTGATGCATGGACGCGAGAAAATTCCTCCCCCGGTGCAGCCGGGTGGGGAGTGACCGCTCCAACCCTCTATTTTGTTGATGGTGGTGGCATCCGCTGGCAGCATACCTCCCAGCATGGGAGGTATCGGGCCGACGGGTTCTTCCACCACGTCAAGGGGTGGGAGATTGTGGTAGAAGTTTGTCGTCCCTACCCCTGGCAGCCGGTGGTTGCCAGAGCGACGCGCGGGCGCGTGGTAGGGCGAGAAGTCGAACCCTATCATCGGTGGGAGTGGTTTCCACCAGTGGGAGATCGGCATTGGCGTGCTGCGATTATAGTCGCGGAGGCACTGTCAGTGCCGATGGCAAATACCGAACTACTGACCAATGATGCCCTGGTGGAGGCAGATTGTCAAAACCTCCGCCAGTGGTATAGTAAATACGAGTAGGGGGAACGATGAACTTTGCTCACAAAACAAGAGCCAGCCGGGTATCATTCGGCTGGCTCTTATTAGATGACAGAACACTACTCTTGCGCTTCCCACCAGCACTCAACGGCATCAACGACCGCGAGTGCTTCGGCGGGAGACAGCTCGAGTATCTTCCCAGCAAGGGCATTTGCGTCCACGCCCCACTTCTCGCCCAAGCCGTCAAAAGATGCATCTTTGACGGCGTCGGCGAGCGCATGGGGGAGGTAGGGGATAAGCTCTGCTGAGAAGATTGTGCCGTTCAGCGCATCCCTCAGATAGTCCCACTCTTGGTCTGAGAGCGCGACGGCACCGAGGCAAACGCGAAGTAGCGTGTAGTAACGGCTCAAATCGCGATTTACGACGTTCTCGCGATTGCCGTGACCACGCCGCAGGGCTTCGCTCTGCACAGCATCGTGCAAGTAGACGTTCACCCGCCTTGCCATTGTTTCACCTCCTTCCACTAACATTATACACTCTATTACACACGAATTTGCGCAATACCTGCACGCGCACAAAAAAAAGTCTGCGCAGCAATGCGCAGACACAAATGAAACAACTGGAGGAAGGAAGGCTTTGCTACCTGGTCGTTGGAGTGTGCACACCACCTCCTTTCGGCTCCGGCTTCAAAATCTTAGCAATTTCGTCCCAATCCTCCGGCTTCCACAAATACGCCTCCACCCCAGCACAACGAGCAAGTAGATTCAACCACTCTCTCTGTGCTGGTGTCGGCTCTCGCTTGCCCACTTTCAGCTCCACAAACAGCACTCGTGGCGGGCGCACCAGCACTAAATCCGGAAAGCCTGCAGGCGAATGCAGACTGTTCCACGTATGGTAACACAGCCAACCCTGCAACTCTGCCAGCTCTCGCACCGCCTGCAGGAACTCCTTCTCGCGTATGGGCACTGCGCCTCTTGCCATCCGCTCAGAACAGCCTGCCCTGCTTTTCACTCGCACAGTGGGAGAACACTTGCGCATAATCGTTCAGAATGTCCTCGAATATGCTTATCTCGTACTCTGCTTGCTCCCGCGTCATCTTGCCCTCTTCTACCCTCCTCGCGTAGACGGCGCGGCGCAAAGCGAGCTCACGTTGCAGAGCTTTTATCTTCTCTTCTGTGCTGAACCTCATTGTGCTACCTCCACATTGTGCTACCTCTACTCAGGCGGTACATCCACGTAAGCATAATACGCGGGCTTTCCCGTCCCAAGCATTGCCTTCTCGGACGCTGCGCAGACTCAAACCACTCGAAGATGACGCGCGGCTTGCCATCCGGTGGTTTAGTGTATGGCGAGTGCAACTGGATGATGTAACGGTACCCTACCACCATTGCATATGCCCCTCCTTTTAAGAGCCTACCGGTAAGGGATTGAGACAAAGCCATGCTCGTGAAGACGCGCCGCGTCACACGCATCTAATGGCAACGAGCTCACTCTGCCTGCCAACGATGGAAAGATGGGCAACGTAGAAGTGTGGCGCAAACAATCAGGGCAAACGAGATTCAGCGCAGGACACTGCAGTCGCTGGCTCTTCTCACGCACGTAGTGGAACACGGACACGGAATAGCATGCCAGGTGACGATTACAGTATGGACACGTCGGAATGCCCTTGCCATCCACCAGCACCCGATAGCCCACGAACTCTTCTCGGAGCCCATCCAATTCGAGCGCAACTTCTCGTGTCTGGCCGCACGTTTTACTGTCTGTCATACAGTGCCTCCTGTTCACGCTTAGCTTTCGCCTCAAAGTAGAGCCGAACCACTTCTTCCGTTTGGTCGATGATATGGTATCCGCTCGGATCCGTCGGAGGACGCTGCGCGAACTCCACCATCTTCCGCGCCTTCTCACCATTGTTTAGCACCCAGAGTAGCGTGATGCGTTCGCGGAAGTCTGGTTTCGCACTCGCTCGCGCCCGACGCCATAAGTCCGTAATCTCCTCCGCTGAAAGCCCGCGCGTGCCATGCTTGCCCTCGCGCACCTCCTTCCACGCACCGAGACACGCCCGGATGGTCAGCGCGTCTGGGTCTGCATTGGTCACTTCCTGAAAAGCGGTACGGACCTCTCGGTAGTAGTTCGGTTTGTCACCTGTACGGGGTGGCTTCTCAACATGGAGATGCAGCTGTGGAGAACGATGACGCCTCTTCTCCTCTTTACCAGTTGGGAGAACTTGCTCGCTCGTTTGCGCGTCAGCGCCATCGATAGATGTACTTATATCTTCTGTTGTAGTCTCCTGGGTAGTCTCCTGTACAATATGTATAGTTGTGAGACCCTCTCGCAACTGGTTCGGAGGCGTTCTCGCAACTAGTTCGGAGGCGTTCTCGCAACTAGTTCGGAGACTTTCTCGCGACTGGTTCGGAGTTTCTAACGTCCCAGATGAGTCTCTGTTGGCTTCTTCCTGGTCGTTCGTTGGCGTGATGGTTTCGCTACCTAACACCTGGAGCAGCTTCTCCCAGTCAACGCGGTAGAACGTGCGAGCGGGCAGCCCCTTTACTTCCACACTCAGAAACTCAAGCTGCTTCAACTTGCGCTTCGCCTTGCGCAACTCCCACTCGCTGCAACCAGTCTCAGCCAGAATCTCCTCATCGGACTTGTAAAACTCTTCTCCAGCATCAAACTTCGCAGCCCAATACAGTATCTGCGAGAGGATGACGCCTTCCGCAGTGCCACCCATAATCTGTGCGTAGATGGGGTAATACGCGACTGGGTGTATGTGCAGTCTGCGTAGCGCGGTGCGTAACATGTCACTCATCGTCTGTTCCTCCCAAGCGTATGTCTGCTATTGTTGTGCCAGCGCCTGGAAGGTCAACAACTTTGGCGTCGATTCGAACTGGGGAACAGGTGGGGAGCCACTCTTCCCACATGTTCGAACTTGGCACAACTAGCTGGATGTCAAAAGCGTCTTTGCGCTTTACGCGCACGCTTCGCACCACCAGCGAGATGACTTCGTGCCGTTCCGCTTCCGTCATCGCTTCCCAAGCACTGGCAAAATGGCGTAGTGCATCGCGTATGTCAACGACAGACAACCTGTCGGTATACCCAAGTGATGCAATCCGATACTGAATCTCTTTCTCGCGCTCTTCTAACTCGCGAATGCGTTTCACCACCGAGCGCACTTCGCCTTCCACCTGCAAAGCCCCCAACAGCAAGTCTATCTGTAAACGCACTTGCTGTAGCTCTCGCTGGAGACGGGCGCGTTCTTCTTCTCGCTCACTGTTCGTGGAGATGCCATCCGCGAACAGATTTTCTATCCACTCTTCGTCTGCACAAGCAGCAATCGCCGCGGTAACCGCTTCGTGCACGCGATGCGCGTTCACATGACGTATGGGGCACTCACTACGCCGACCATAGCGTACCGACATGCAGAGATAATACGGCGTCCACTTTTTGCCACGCACACTGTAGCCCGTCATGGCATATCCGCATGCGCACCAGATGCGCCCGCGCAGATACCAGTCGAAGTCCGCACGATGCGAGACCCGCCTCGTCTTCACCACACGCAGTGTTTGTGCTCGCTCCCACGTGTCCGCATCCACGATGGCTGGCACGACGCCTTCTATCTCCAGGTCAGCCCACTTGAGCACACCCTTGTACACGGGGTTGCTCAGCATGTAGCGCACGGTCTGCACGCTCCAGCGACGCTCTGTCATCAGATTCAAGTAGTCGCGTACACGGGCTGGGGAGTGGGTTTCAATGTATATCTGGAAAGCATCTCTGACCAGTGGGGCGGTCTGTGGGTCGGGGAGCAATCCGCCATCGGTGAGTATGTAGCCGAATGGGGTGGTTCTTCCAGGATAGCGCCCTTCCAGCACGCGCCTGCGCATGTTCTCGCGTGTGCGCTTGCTGATTTGGATGCGCTCCATCTTGAGGGCTTGATCCAGATTGAACAGCATCGTCTCCGCCATCCACCGCTGCATGGGGTCATCGCTCTCCAGCTGCTGCAGGAAGACGTTGACCATTTCCTCCTTCGCGCATCGGATGCGAATGCCACGCTGCTGGCATAGCCTGCGCAGATACATGCTGTCCCACGGGTCACGCACCAGACGAGACCACATGTAGACGATGAGCAAATCGACGGCACGCGCCTCTACTAACTGAATGATGCGGGTCAATCCTGGTCGGTTGGTGTCCGCAGCAGAAACGGTCTCCTCCACTACGTCCAGCAATGTGGCGTCGGGGAACTCGTTGACCAGGAAGCGCAGACACTCTTCGCGCTGCACATCCAGCGATGTGTAGTCGCGTCCCCGCAGCTGCTTGTCGCTGGAGACACGGCAATACACGACCGCATTCATTTCTTCTCCACCTCCTCACGCTTTGATGGAGAAGATTTCGACACTGCGGGTTGCTTCCTCTGCTGGGCGTCATGGATAATCTGCAAGACCCGCTTCCAGCGTCTGTAAACGTCTTCTTCTTTCATGCCGCTACCTGAAAAGTGATATCCGCTGTTATATGCTCAGAGCCACTTCGGCTCTTGATTCCACCAATATTGTCCAGTGGTCGCATGTGGAACAGTCGAGCATGAAGAATGGCGTGCCACTCCCGCACCTGGGGTTTCTCCTCAGCAATTTCTGTGTGATGTTGGGGAACATCTGTTTCGCCATTGCATCGTAGAAGTCTCTCTGCCAAAACTTCTCCCACATGGATGGTATGACCAGTTTGCTCGGCGGTGGCATCTCCCTAACCCAAAACCCAAACGAACGGTTTGTGCTACGCTCTAACACGACATAAATGCACTCAATGCGAAACGCTCGCCAAAGCGCAACGTGGTGCATGAGTGGTATGGCTTCTATCATTGTCTCTTCTCGGTGTTGCGTGGTCTTGATTTCAACGTGAAAAGCCAAATCGAGACTATGGTGGATTGCAGCGAAGTCGGATTTCCCCCGGAGGAAAAGCGCTGTGGGGTTGTGCATCTGTCGCAAGCGTTTCGCGACAGATGCCTGGCTATGTTTGTGATAAGTGCGTTCGTCCAATTCAAAGCCCATGCTTTGCAATTGACGTACAACGTACTTCTCAAAAGCATCATGCAATTCTCTGCGCTCAGCGAATGACCTCATGTTGCATCCTCCATACGGCGTTCTGATAGTGTCCCGCATCGACTTCGAAGCCAATTGCATTTCGCCGCAGATTGGCTGCAGCGATCAGCGTCGTGCCCGAACCAGCGAACGGGTCTACAACGGTGTCGCCGACTTGCGTTAGCCACTGGATATAGTAAGTGGGTGTCTCTAAGTGCTGTGCCCATGCGTGGTAATTCTTATCAGCAAGGGATGGCAGCTCGATAGCATCCTGTACAAACACTTCTGGGTTCCAGCGTCCGCCTTTGACGAACCAAAGGATGGGCTTCCATGCCACGCTGACACCGACCCCAATCATCTGCGCACAACGACTGACTTTCTCATATCCGTGCTCAGACACGACCCAGAAGTAGCGCAGATGCTTGCCCATCATGCTGAGCACTTCGGGAAGAGCATAGTGACCAACATAGCAAAGTAGACTCCCACCATCTTGCAGTTTTGCAGCAGCAAACCGCGCGAGGTCTTCGTACAAGGGAAGGTACTCTTTGCCGTATGGTGGGTCGGTAAAGATGAGCTGCACGGAATCATCCGCAATCCGCTCCGAACCAGTGCGGAAATCCTCGTTGTAGATGGCAACTTCGGCAGGGAGAGATGCATCTACGCTGTAGTTTTTCTTCACATGTGCTCGTCGCACCAACAACCTCAAGTCGCGTGTATCCGCGACGTTTGGTAGCTTCTCCGTATCTTCAGCGTCCAGCGACGACAACAACTCTTGCGCCATCTTCGCTTCACGACGGTTCTTGGCCAAAACCGAGCGTGGGTATCGCTTACCGTCTGCGCCGGTGGAACTATCTTGCAATGATTGCTTCAGGTTATCAAAATTGATAACCTGATGCGACAATTGCAATCTTTCAGAGACCCAGCCAGAGACGGATGCTTGGCTCACGCCGAGCACACGTGCGATGCGTGATTGACTCCAGCCCAACTCGGAGTACAAACGCACGGCAAGTTCTTTGAGACGGGCACGGTCAATGTGTCGTCGCTGTAAGTTCAGCTTCAGTACGTCTTCTGTGCGTGAATCTTCATCTGGGTATTGTCGCACCACAACTGGGTAATCTTTGATGCCGAGTTCCTCGCACGCTCGTAGCCGATGATGACCGTCTACCACCGCGCCATGTGCATCCAGCACGATGGGCACTAGCACCCCATGTTCCGCTATGTCCGCTTTGAGTGCTTCATACTCGCACTCTGAAAGTGGTGGCATCCATTCTTTCCAATCCATCTTCTCCTCCTTTGGTGTCTTGTGGTAAGGGCGGGGCGGGAGTGCCCGTCTGCATCCCATTGCCGGCAAGCGTTACAACGCCCCGCCCCATCGTCCGCATAGGCTGGCTATGCGCCAGCAGCCGCGGGCGTCTTGAAGGGGTTTGGCACTCCTACCATGCGCAAACCCTCGATCGCTTCCTTCTTGCTGTTCACTTCAGAGAGCACTCGCGCCGCAACGGCTGGGTCGACGTTGGAGGTGTTGATGGCGGAGCGCACCGCGATGCTCTCCGGCTTGCTGAAACCCAAACGCTCACACTGTTGCTTGATGACATCAGTTGGGTCTTCTGTGGGTGTCTGCGTGGGTGTTGGCGTTTGCGTGGAATTCTCTTCAGCAAGCGACCGCAAGTAATCGATGAACTCACTCGCTTGCTCGGCAGTGAGCTGCCGAGAAGATTCCACGCCGTACGCTTGCCCCAAAGTGTGGCGATACTCCTCTTTCGTCATGCCACACTTCCTCGCCAGCACTTGTATTGTCTTCAACTGCTTCTCACTGGCCATTGGGGTTCTGTTCTCCTCGCCATTCGTGCCCTCATACCCACGCACATCGTGTCCGGTCGCGGGCTGGGCATCGGGAATGGTTTCCGCTTCGGACTCGTCCAGCATCCCCAGCCCGGCGATGGAGAGCGTGGCGCGCCTCTTGGCTTTGGTCTCCGCCTTCATCAGCGCGTTCGCCAGTGCATCGCCAGTCAGACCCCTGACTGGCACAGCTGCGGTCGCAAAATCCTTGCGACCATTGGGCAACTCCGCCTCCACCTCCACCACATACAGCGAGTTGTCCAGCACGAACTCGCGTCGGACAGGGCGGACGCTGATGTTGCGCAGATTGCGAATCTGGTCTGTTGCATCACGTGTGGCGTAGAGCGTCAGTTTGCCCTGCAGATTGATATATTGAAACGGGCGCGTCAGTGGGTTCAGCCCAAGCGACCGGCACACGCGCACGTAGTACTCGGTGCGCTGCGCTGGGGTCAGCTTGGAGAGGTCACCATCCACGACGATAGCTTCTGCCATGTCTGGGGTGATGACAACATCGTGGGTTGCGGGCAGGTCACTCATGCTGGCTCCCTCCTTGAATGTATGATTCTGCCTCGTTTAGTAGTCTTCGCAGGAACTTGCCAAGCGTCATCCGCTCGACTTCGGCGACGCCCAGCCGGCGACGCCACGACAACTTGTTGTCGGTTGTCCACATTTGCACAACGACGTCGCCGCGCTCATGCTTCGCGCCAATGTTGTACTTGCGCCCTTTGTGGAGTACCACCATATCGAAGATGCTGCCATCGTGACCCCACGCGGGCTTGTATCCGCGCACATCGATGTTCAGCCGCTTCGAGATGCGACGGAACAACGTGCGCAGGGCATCGTATTCGTCGCCCACGACAACATCATCGTTGAGCGCAATTTCATCAGAAGAGCTGTACTTCTTGTATCTGTAAGTGCGCTCACTGTTGGTTCTGTAGACGCAACTGTACGCGATGCGCTCTGGTTGTGCGTCGTTCGTCTTCTCCAGGTGGAGCTCGTAAACTCTCACTTGCATCTCGTGCCTCCTATGCATCTAACCCAAACGGGTCGTAGTCGTCGTCGGTGAAATCGCGCATATCCTCCCAGTCCACTTCGGGATAGATGCGCTTGTACCGCACACCCATCCCTTTGCACAAAGGGCAGGGCATGTAGTTCGGCTCATCATAGCACTGCACAGGCGCGAGGACCCAGCCCTCGCCATCACAAGCATCGCACGTGAAACGAACCTCCAGCGCGGTGTCGCTCACAGAATGCGCCCTCCCTTCTTTTGGCACTCTGGACCCAACCCGGCTTTCACGCTGCGCGAGTCGGTGATGCGTCGGTGGCAGCGTGCACATCGGTGCGTCGTCTCCGCGTACAGCTGCGCAGCAGCATCTGCGTATGTGGGGTCACTGCGCAGCTTCGCCAGTGCCAGCAGCACCAGCTCACCAACTCTGCCTTCATCCCACGGGAACTGCAGTATCGGTTGTGCCTTCTCACCGAAGCGCACAACCAGGCGTGGCTTGCCATGCACGACGGCGTACACGTGCGGGGGGTCAACGTTCAGCACCAGAACGTCGCTGCCTACCGCACGGCGGTCTGCCTCATACTTCAATCTCAATGCGTAGTACATTGCATCTCACCTCCATCTGTGGTAGAATGGAGGTGAATGGCGAGGGATGCGCCATTCACCTCAGTCGTGTTCACAGTCTAAGCCTCCGCTTCGGCGGGGGCTTCCGTCTTTGGTGGGATGGACATCAAGACTCTGCACATCCCGCGTGCTGCCAGTGCATCCTGAATCTCTGCCAGCACGGCTTCGGCTGCCTCGTCAAACAACCAGGTGACTCGCCACCCGCGCAGCTCGTAGCCAGCAGCAACTCGCTTCATCTGTTCCAGTGCCTGCTGCCTGTCCAGTCCGCGCAGGTCTATCGCTGGAAATGGTTTTCTGAACCCGCCGAACTCACACATCGCCAGCCAGGGCGAGTAAATGCGCAGCTCGCGTTCCCACAAATCCAGCGCCAACTGTCTGTCCATCGTCACACCTCCTCACTTTCTCACTTTGGTGCTTGCGCCAGGATCCAGTCCCCAACGACCATCGCCATGAACAGCATCCCAGCGCAGATGAGAATGGTGATGATGAGAGAGTGGAACCCCGCGCGTTCTTCAGCCTGCTCGACCTCAAGCTGACGCCAGCGCGGGATGATGCCTCCGCACTCCCCACACAGGTCACGTGCGAATTTGCTGCGCATGGGGAAATCGCAGAGGCACAGCGATTTGTAGTAGCGGTTGGCGTGGTGATGCAAGTCCATGATGGTCACTCCTTTTGCGTTTCCTGGGTTCTGGAATAGACACGTACATGCAAACGCCCGGCTTTGGAATCGGCTTCCAACCGTTCCAGGAGCCGGGCGTACATCTTTGCCAGCTCCGCCCACCGCTGTCGCGCAGTTGGGCGAACTGGCTCGAAGCCTCGCTCGTACAAAGAAAGCACAGTGCGCGAGATTCGGAGCATTTGTGCCACGTAGTCCAGTGGCAACTCCAGCTCGCGCCTGCGCTTTCTAAGGCGCGGATAGCTAATTGGTCTTGCCATTAAAATCCCTCGTAGGTAGGCTCGTGTGTTTATTTGTGTCTATCTGTATTATACACGAAAACACAAGAGAAATCAATATCTTGCTGCGTGTTTCTCTGAAACTTTTTTTTGTTTCAGTTGTATCATGATAGTAGAAACAAGTTGGAGGTGAGCAACATGTTCTGGAGATGGCTGAAAGAGAAACTTTCTGAGCGTGGCTGGTCTCCACAGCAGCTGGCAGAAATTGCTGGACTGGAGCGGTCGCACGTGTACAAACTGTTGTCTCCAGAGTATCAACAGCAGCCGCGCAGACAAACTGTCGTGCGCATCGCTTCTGCACTGAACGTCCCCATTTCAGAAGCGATGCGGGCTGCAGGATACGACGCATCTGCCACGTTCATCTATGACACCAATGATCTCATTGCGGAAACAGCCAGCCTCTTGCGCGAAGTGCCGGAGAACCAATACGCAGACGCCATCCGGTATCTCCGACGTCAGCTGGACACCGCACGCGAACTGTTTGTCAAGCAAGACGAGTGATGTAAAGTGATGTAAAATGTTAGTGGTGATGAAACATGAAGAGATGTCCGCAATGCAACTCCGCGCTTGTCGATGGCGCGGTCTCCTGTGACTTGTGTGGGCACTCTTTTGTACCAGCAGTCACACAATCCAACCCGCCATCACAGTATTCTACATCCCATCTTCAGACAGATGAACGCGTGGTGGAATACACACATCAATATGAGAACGCTGGCTGGGTACTGAACATCGTTTTGTGTATTGGCATCATCATCGTCGTCCATTCCATCTTCTTCCCCACACCAGACAAACTGCTCATGCTCTTCTTTCTACTCATTGTGACCATCGCACTTCTGTTCTGGAAAGTGTTTCTACGGACGAAGATGGTAGATATTGGTTATGACCAAGCATCGGTGAATCGTTGGGAGCAACAACTCGCGAAACGAAACCTCTTGCAGATGCTCATCTGCCTCGCCGTGACCATCATCTTACTGTTATTCCTTGTTCCAGTATGGTATGAGCAGATGAAAGGACACATCTCTTTCACTGATACCCCGTTCCGGTAACAGCAATGGGTCGTCTACGTCCCACTTGTGGTCTCACGTTCGCCCCTAGTGGTTGTGCGATATGCCATGCTAACGCCAGAGCCATCACACCGTCATCATGCTTACCACTAGGCGCATTCATCCGCAGATTGCCAGCTTCAGTGCGCTCGTACTGATAATTTTCCAGCTCTTGTAACAGCCATTCTTCATCCAGCAGCTTCAAATCTTCTTGTTCCAACGCAAGCACCAATGCTTGCACGATGGACATTTTGCTGGCGTTCGTGAACTTGAACGGTATCACGTTCACTCCGTCTGCAAACAGCACTTCGACTATTGGTTCTCCGGGGCCGGACGAGTCAACGCAGACCGGTGCGTTCCAACGTCTCGCTTCAACAATTATTCTTTGCGACTGCAGTGTGTAGTCTTCTTTCTGCAGTCGCACCACATTGCACAGCTCCCCCAGCGTGGTGTCAATAACGGCTATCACTGTAAAGTCCTCGTACTTTGCCAGGTCTACACCTATGACGTAATTGTGCCCGGGTGTGCGTGTTGTCTGACGCCGCGCCCCCACTCGGCTGCGGACGTTGCTGAAGACACCACCCACATCCTCCAAGAACTCCGCAAGATACTCTTGTCGGAAGACGCGCTCTGGGATGGTGAGACGTGCGTTCTCTATCTCTGCTGGGTCTAAGTGTGGGTTACTACTGCTGGGATACTGGAAAGATTCGTAGTCAGCATAGTCCGGATGCTTCCCCATCTGGAACAGTTCGTAGAACCAGTTGCGCCCGACCGGCGTGCTGATGAAAAGAGCTCCACCTTTGCGGTCTGTCAGCGCGGGGCGCAGTGACTCATACCAAACACTGGAATGCGGGATGCGTGCGCATTCGTCAATGATAATCAAGTCCAGCCCACGTCCAATCAGTTGCTGGATGTTTTCTGCCGACCGCGCCATGATGTATCCACCGCTGCGGTATCGGATGATGGATGGATCGCGCAGTTTCCGTCTATCCACTTGCGCGTTCAGCTTGTACGATATTTCCAAGCACTGCTCGAAGATGATGCTGGCGGTATTGCTGTCGCCACCCACACAAAACACTTTGCCGCCGGCGAGTGCGACGCTGGTGGCTTCAATGCCAGCCATGACCGACTTCCCCCAACGTCGTCCACAGCAAACTACTCGAAAACGAGCTGGGCTAAGTAGTATCTTCGCTTGTCCCTCGTGCGGGGAGAATTCCAGCACTTTCCACATGGCTGGCTTCCACACGTTCGGCAAGCGCATCCAGGAAGCGGAAAAGCGGGTCTTGAGCATCGTCTACCACCCCGTGCTCCACTTTCGTTGGCGCAAACAATCCTAAAATCCGACAACGCAATTCAATGACTTCCGTCCATCGCTTGATGGCGTTACAGTCCCCGTCGATGACTTTGGGGTAAAGTGCACGCAATGCCACATCGGTGCGCTCCAGTTCGATATCGCGGAGCAGCTCTGCATTCTTCGCCGGAAGTTTCTGCAGTGCGCGGTAGACCGCGTGCCATGCTGCGTACTTGGTCTTGTATCCAAGCTGCTCCGCGATTTGAGCAAACGAATAACCCTGCACGCGCAGCTGCAGTGCTTGCTGGGAGCGCATCGCCGCGCGGATAGCCTTCTGATTGGTCTTGACCGCAAATGGTTCGCGACGTGCCATCTACACCCCCGTATCTGTCCAGTTCACACCATCTTCTGAAATCAGCAGCTTGACGCTGTTGTCGGTAGCTTTGAACACCATGAGGTAGCAATCTCGGCGCACACTGTAGTCCAAATCTAGCAGCGCGTTCGCATTCATGTTTGAACCACCAAGTGTGCAACGCTGTGCCGAACCAAAGTTCCAACCACCGTCCAAAGACTTCCTGGAGTACACCTCTCCGGTAGACAACATGTATACCAGTAGCGTCTCCCGTCTTCGTTCAGAAACTTCCACTATCGCATCTGCCGCGCTCAAGCTCAACACCTCCGTCGTGGTCGTCTCACCAACATTGCCAAAATACGTTTTGAATGCGTAGTTCCCACCAGTCTGTGTGTCACTCCTTGCCAACAGCAAAATGCCCTTGTGGCGTGGAAGGTGCCGCACACGCACGATGCTGTAACCAGATGGCACATAATCGTAATGATCCAACATGGACAGTGCGAAAAGATTCAGTCTGCGCACCGAACGCCCACCACCCACAAACAACTGTTGGTTGTCCAGATTGTGTAAAGAACCTATAGGAATCGATGCCGGTGGTGGAGGTGAATATGGATAGTGGACGTAGATGTTCACACCGCCTATCAGCTGATAAACGGGTTGGTAGCCAGGGTATTGATACTCGAGAATGCTCATGGCAAAGATTTGCGTGGAGTAATAAGTGATTGGCTGGTTAGGGGATGGAGTGGGGGATGGATCCGTATAAGCGAACTCCAGTTCCCACATGATGTCATAGTTTACCGGGTCGTCTCCGGCAATGTCGATCTGGCAAGGGTGCTGTTCGTTGGGGGAAGCACCAACGACGGGTTTATACAGATGCGGGTAACCGCCGGATATATTGTTGAAGTCGATGCTCGTCCCATCACAACGTATCATCCGGGCTCCGTTCACAGTGAAAATGTATCCAGACGGCAACGAGAACATTCTGCCTGCGGAAGTCCCATCGTTGGGGTCATAATCTGGTAAGTCGTAACCGTTCGCTCCTGACTTGATAATGAGAGCACAAAACATGTAACGATTGTATGTTGGGTATTGATAGGTAAATGGGTGTTGTGGCAACCAGTTTGCCAATGCGTTCTGCGAGTACAGCGCGATTCGCACTCTGTAGTGAACGCTTCCACTGCCGGAGTAGTTCTCATTGGACCAGAGATATAGACCCGTGCTTGCACTTTGGCTGTCTGTATCCATAACCGTCGCCGAACCGATAGGTGCATCATCTTTGAGAAGCGCCGCGGTCGCGACTAAAGTGCCTGGGTGATATGGGTAGATTTTGTACCAGTCTTGTCCATGCCCAGCAGGCATCTTTTCTACTCCGGGATGTATCTTGCCGTAATTATACTTTCGCCCAGTGACACATCATGCACCCGATGTTGCACACCCACCACCAGATAACGTTTCCACATGGTGCCAAATCGTGGTGCTTGTATAGCGATGACATCGAGTGGATACAAATCTGGCTGAAGCCAAGTTGTGAATGTCACCACTTCGCTGGGATGACGCAAGAAAGCAATCAGCGCATCGGCAGCGTCGCTGGCAAACTGTGGGGACGCAAACAGTGAATCTGCCCAAACTAGTGGTTGCTCCCACCCCACGAAGTTGTATGCGAACGGGTAGTGGATGCTCCAATCATCTTGACGATGCGACACGATTGGGTTCCAGAGCGGACCGAAAGCATCCACACCCACGACTGTTACCGCGTTGCGCACATCCTCCATTGAGCGGTAAACGCTCAGGTTCCAACACCCATCTGGTCCGGTCATGTCGCTCTCGTAGAAGGTGCGCCTGACACCGACCGGTATGCGGAACTTGCGGAACTGTAAGACACCGTTCGCGTCAAAGAACAGCATATAGCCGATGGCATACGCCAGTTTGACCATAATGCTCCATAACTCTTGTCCGCTGAACCGTGTTAGTGGCGTGCCCGCGTGCCCGACCGGAAGGAACCATGCGCCCGGTCTTTCGGGGTCACCCCAGTCGCTGTAAGGGTCTGGTGGAACGAACGGCGCGAACGCCATATCCTGTAACGAAACCCCTCCTAACTGCGCGAGGAAAGCCATAGCGTAGTAGATGTTCCACCCGTCCATCCACGGCAAGTTCCAGCGTGGGTTCTGCAGTTGGACTGAGCGGTCAACGCAATGCATGATGAACTTGCTGACACCGGACTCGCCGGTAATCTCCCCAGCGCGATGGGCTATTCCAGCAAACTGACGCCAGTTGCCGTGCCAGTTCGTCTCCAGGTGTATGTTAATGCCCCACTGCCCAGTCTCGGAATTGAACGTCGCCCACTCGCCATCCATGTTGGGGAATACCAACCGCGCATTGCTCTGAATGGTCAGCGTGTTGTAGTCGAACACATGTTGTATCGTGATTGCTTCTGGCATCAGGAACTGGGGGGGTGCAGCATAGCCGCTCTCCATGCTGGCATATCGGTACGACACAGCACGCACGATTGGGGTCTTCGCACAATACGCCACCCCGTTCACCGTGCCTTCACTGGTGCTGCCATTCAACTGGAGCCGATAGCGTGCGGTCGTGGGGTCTACCAATTCGGTGGTGACGGATGTGCCCGCGGGCGAACCGGCATCATGCACGAAAAGCGACGGCAGAGTCTGCGGGAGAAACCCCAAAGCGTGGTCCGCACTCTCCCAAACACCGCTGGTGACGTACTTTGTCGGTGCACCATGCCAAACAACGTCTGTGAAGTTGGAGTAGGCTATCAGCGCGATGCTGATAACATCTTCTCCGTCCAAAGGAATCACCAGGGGCTTTTGCACCCCTTCCCAGTTCACAAACAGACGCTGGCTGAGCACTTCGAACTGCACTTGGTGCAGATTCGCCGGTGCAATGGCGGAATATCTGTCGTCTGCAGCGATATGCTCCCACGCGCGAGCTGGCACTTGCACTCGCTGTAGAACATCCCAGCGAAGCGTGCCAGTGCCAGCGAGATGGTTCGTCACATCAGAAAGCGATGCTGTCGTCACCGCGATTTCCGGTTCCAGCCCGATGCGTGACGAGACGCGCACCCAGCGATAGGGGGAACTGCTTCCCAAAGCTACCAGAAACTGGATGCTTGCTGCCGACGATGGCGAAGCAATCAATCTGTAGTACCATTGGAAGCCTTGCCATGCACCACTCGCGTGTGCATAACGCACAACGTTCGTGCTTGGTGTCGATGCGCTTACTTCTGCCACTGCGATACGACCCGAATAGGGTTCAAACAAGTCGTAGTAGAGCCAGTATGTTCCGCCGTCCGTTGTGGTATAGCTCCACACATGCCCCACCCCAGGTCGGTTTGCCACGTATGTCAGTGTCTGGCTCCCATGTGTCCATGTCAGCGATGGGTAAGTGGTACCGTTACTCTCTTTCGATGAGCGGAAGCTGGAGTCGGGATAGTGTGGCACGAACACGTTGCGAAGCCTGATACATTCGGCGTCGGGGACAGCAACGATGTTTGCCTGCAAACCCGAATCATCGGGATTTGTGGGCAAGGATTGCCCCCAGACCCCAAAGATGTATGGGAAGTCCGTACCAGCTAGTGCTGGCTGAACCACACTGCGGAATGCCGCGGGGAGCGGGAGTAATGCGCACTGTGCTGCCACTTGCACTTTCATTGTCTGCTTCCCCCACCACGTACCATAATGGGCGTCAACGTGTAGTCCAGCGGGTTGCTGTCACGCAGATTCACGCGCTCCACGCGCGTAATGGGCTGTTGACCTGGTTGCTCTACGACGATGCGCACGTTCAGATTGCCCTCTATCCGTGGGAGCATTGCCGTTTCCATGAAACCAACAGGGGTACCCGTTCTGCCAATGAGCGAGCTGTAGAAAGCTGGCACTTGTCTGCGCCAGTAATCGCTCATCGACGCGGAACCGCCGAAAGCGCGATTCAGCACCCCGTAGAATAAACTCGCTTCTCTGCGGGTGAACCCGCTTGCCACCATGTTGAAGCTGCCTGGCGCGTTCCACGTGGTGGAAATCAGTCGATCCAGCCATCCCTCTTCCAGTTGCATCTGCACACCGGCTGCTTGCATGAGCAGTCGGTTAATCTCTTCGGTTCTCGCTGCTTGCACTGCTGGGGTCTCGGCTGGCGGCATGGACTGAATCTCTGCGATGCGGCGTTGAACAAGTTGCATCTCTGCGGAGAGCAACCCGCGTATGTCTGCATATCCTGCGAATGTCGTCCGTGCGATGCCCAAGGCAGTCTGCACGTTTGAAAACTGTTCGCGCATCTGCGCAGACATGGGCACGACCGCCGTTTGCAAGCGCATTTGTTCCAACCCAGCTTGAGCCGAGAGCAACCGCTGCTGTATGCCTATGTACATAGGATTCATAGGGTCTACGCCCATCGCTGCGAGATATTGCAGTTGCCACTGCGCTACGCCTACTTGCCCCGCTGCGGCACCCATCATCTGCTGCAGCAGTGGGATGGACTGTACGCCTCCAGCCCCTTGCAAGATGGGTATTTGTGCTGCGAGCATTTGGTTTTGCCATGTTGCAGTAGCAACCCCACCCATCTCGGACACGAACCCCAACATGCTGCCGATGTTGGTCTGACTGGCTTGCATTTCCATCTGCGCAGCTGTTGCCAGCAGATTCTGGCGTGAAGTATAGTCCAAGCCGGGCAGAGACGCTTGTTGACGTAGCTGCATCGCTCGCGCTTGCAACAACCGTGTTTGCTCACCAACGACACCCAACCGCGCAATCGGAGAGCCAAGCATTTGCGTCGCAATAGTGCCTGCTCCGAACTCCGCCACTGCCCGCGAAAACTCTGCTCCGGTCTGCGCCAGCAATATGCTTGTTTGCTGAGCGGTTAGTGCTGGTACTGCTTGGAACTCCATCTGAGCGATTTGCGCCCGAAGCGACGCTTGTTGCGCCGGGCTCAGAAACTGTGCGTTTTCTCGCAGAAACCGACGCAACTCCGCAGCCAGCTCGCGCATCGCTGCGGACAACTCCGAAAACGGCATCTGTTGCACGGGCATCCCAGCCAGTTGCGCTGCTTGTAAACCAATCTGTGCCAGAGTTGTGCGCTCGCCACCGATGGACTGAATCTCTCCCAAGCGCGTCATCGCCACCGATGCTGGAACATGCATCTGCATCTGCACTTGCAGCTGATAGATTTGTGCGTCTAGCTGCGCTTGCTCCAAAGGATGAATGGCGACCGCACGCTGGCGTTGCAGTGCTCCAATGGTAGCAGACATGACGTTTTGATAACCCGGCAGAGCACCTTGCGCTGCCGAGGTGCCTCCGAAAGCTAACGCGGTTTCAAATGCCAGCGAAGCCACTTGCATCTGCGGCTGTAACAACATGGTCTGCGCTCTGGCGCGTGCATGCTCTCGTGCCACAGCCATCCCCCACCCGCCGGGTGTCATCGTGATGATGGGCGAAGTGTAATCGCCTGCCATCAAAGCAGACCCAACACCCCACACATCCGCGCCTGCACGGAGAGCGTCGTAGCCATACATGCCGATGGCAAATGGGTCTGCTCCGTAGCGCAGCACAGCTTGTGCATATGGTTCGCGAAGTGGCGCAGGCAGCAGCATGATCCTGTCTGCAATATTCCTTCCTATCGGCAATCCCATCATAGCAGCGCTGGCTGCGAGCTGAATCACTGCCGGTGAGTTGTACTCGCTGATGGGGAAACCAAATCTCATGCCGGTCAGTCGACGAATGTCTTCAATCACATCCAGCTGCACGCCTCGCAGCAGCGTTGGTTCTATTAGTGGACGCACGATGTCGCTTCCCAGGAATCTGCCGACGCCCAGTCCGATTGCTCCACCGGCAATCCCACCAGCAAGAGTGCCAATACCCGGCACAATGGAGCCGATGGCTGCGCCAATCTGTACCCCCGCCAGGGCACCACCCAAGCCTAGTAACGGCGAAATAACGTCCGACAACATGTTCTGCCAGTGCATTTCTGCCCCCACTATCGCCAACCCACCGTACCGCGCCCCCACCCCAGCCAGCTGTCCTAGTGCGGTTGCTGCCGGAGTGTATGGAGCTAGCCGTGTCCACAAACCCAACAGCGCGTCTGCTTGCTGCTGTTGGGTTTGTGGCACTGTGCTTAAACCCAAACCCGGTTGCGGTCGTGGGGGCAAGTCCACACCCAGAGTGCCGGCGAACTGTCGCAACTCTTGCCAGGAACCCAACGGAATCTGTTGTCCCTGTGGCGTGATGACAGTCCAACCACCACCTTGTGCCGGCTGCGCAGTGAAACCGGCGAACGAGACCGGTGCCGGGGTCGCATTGCGTGTCGCTTGTTGTGTGGCGGATAGTCCCCCGCCAGCGGTAGGAACCGGCGTGGGACCATTGGGTGTGGGTGGCGGAGGGCTACCACCCGCGGAAGGAGGAGAGGATGGAGATGCTTGTTGGTTGATTTGCGCGAGCTGTGCTTCTATCTGCTGCAAACGCTGCAGCAGACTGTCGATGCCTTCTGCGGTGAACTTGAATGTGAGCTCGCGTTCTGCTGCCATGCATTACTTCCCAGCCAGCCTTTTCAACGTTCTTGCCAGATTGACGCGGCGCAACAGCTTCGTGTTGCCCGTTTTTTTCGCTTTCGCTGCCATCGCATCCAAATCGGACTGCGAGAGCTTTTCGGTGCCTTTAATCAGACCCATGCGCTTTGCCGTGCGGCGCAATGCGCCCGGTTTCTCAATGGCTTGCTGTATCCACTTGCTTTTGTCGCTCATCTTTGCTTTTGCCATTGGATTTCGCCTCCTGTTGTAACGCTCGCACGATGGCGTCCGCAATCTGTTCGTCACTCAGGTTGCGTATCCGTCCCTCGGCGATAATCTCTTGAATGCGCAGTTTGTCCATTTGTCACCTCCTTAGAAGCCCGAACCGCCAAGCGTAATGGGGGCATCTGCCGTAGTACCAAGCACCACATATCGGATAGTGCGAAATACCGGGCCCAACGCGATGGCTTCATCATCTGGGTTTTGACCGACGAGGTACTTGAGTGTGAACGAGCGCGTCTTGCCTGCGGTGCCGGAAATTGTCACCGTCACTGAACCCCCATCCGCGATGGGGGAGCCGGGGTCTAATGCTCGGAAAGTAAAAGACGCTCCCGCTTGCAGAATGCCAGCATCTTGCGACAGTCCACCCAATCCCACATTCGCACCGGCGGTGTTTGTGATGGGCGCGTTCAAAACATGGTTGTTGGTCAACGAGAACTCTAAAGCATACACCTCTTGCGAAACGCCACTTACAGAGATGTTCGCGAAAGTAAGTGGTGCCGTTGCGTCCGGCGCGGTGAACGTTGTCATGGTAGCATACGTTGGGCTGCCGGGGGCAACAAACGTCACATTCCATATCAGCAAATCGCCTTTACCCACTGCCAACGAGATGAACTCGCCTTTCGCGCCTGACAGCGTTGCCTTGCGCACCCCATCAATCCATTCCAACGTCACCGCAGTGGTATCACCTGCCGTCCGTGAGAAAAACAGATTCAGAAATGCGTCCGACAGTGACTCTCCCGCTTTATCCCGAATCAGAATCTGTGCACTGACGCGCGTGATACGCACGCCTTCTCCGTAGAGCCATTGCCAATCGCGCCCAACAGTTGGAGGAACCATCAAGGTGCGCGGATTCTGCACCTGGATGTTCAAAGCGGGATAAATCACTGTGCCGATTTTCAGATAACCAGTCCGCCCAAACGGCAGTGGCATTATGACGCACCTCCTTCATTCATCAACCAATCTATCACGGCCCGCTGGAGTTCGCGCACGTCTTCGTCTGTCAATGTCAAAAAAGGTCTTGCGGGTAAGCCTGGGTGATGCACTTCTTTGGCGAACACCCACTCTCCATCATTGCCAACGAAGCGGAGCACTTTCGCTTCGCGCGGGTGAATAGTATACGGCGAAGTCCCTTGCTGGTGGTATATGGCGTATGGTACTTTTGTGCCGACTTCCAGTTCCCACCCGCGTATGCGCGTGATGTGTTCGGGATGGTAACTCTGTCCAACGCTGTCTCGCAGTCGCCCACTTCGTATCAAGATGTTGCTTGCAGACAACTCCAGTTGCCCAGACAGGGGCTGCCGCTGCATTAGTCGCCGCGGTTTTCGTCCGGTCGGCGTGCGAATGGTCTCCGGCAGACCGAGCATCTTCTTGCCCCAAATAGTGGAGGGGGCAAGTGGCGTCCACGGTGGGCGACCGCCTTCGCGAAAGTTCTCGCGGAACGCCGCACGCAGACGATTGGCGACCATGCGCAGCAGAGATTCCGGTTGCCGTGCTTTTCGCTCTATCGTCTCTCTCAACTGTTGTAGTGGTGTTAAATCCATCATTTTTCTATGTTGGCGGGTTGGAGCGTCCCGTCGGTCTTACGGCTTCTACATAGAATGTTCCAGCCGTGATACCAGCTGGAACATTGATGTTGGAACAAGAGAGTATTAACGCACCAGCATACGGTGGAGTGATGCTTCCTGTACCAGATGCTGTGCTCACACTAATCGTGCCGTTACCCACTGCGGTCGTGCCATCTGTCTTGCGCCACAGCCCGGACACGTTGACGTTCCCAGAGCCGGACACCCCGCTCCATTTCAACTGGGCATATCCACCAGCGTATTTCGCGTCATCGATGTCATAGCCAGCGGTCTGCCCGCTTCCAATAACCAGTTTGCGAAGCGCGTTCGGATACGTGCCTCCTTGCAGCACTTCAAAGTATGTGTTGTGGGCGTTCGGATAAGTGCCGTTGCTCCACAATCCATACAACTCGCGGAAGTCTGGCGCGAATAAACAGTTCCAGGCACCACCCGCCCCAATGTTATAGTAGCTGGCGAACGTGTTTAAGTCGGAGACACCATTCAGCCCCGACTGCGCACACAAGTTGTTTAGTGCAGAGAGAAAGATAGCCATTGTGCCCGGCGCGTATACATCCGCCAGAGATGCGTTGCGCACGGTCTCTGATGGCTGAAGCAGTGCCACCACTTGTTGGTAGTCACCCAGTGCCAGCACGATGTTCTGCAAGTCCACCGCCTTTGCACTTGCGCCAGATGTACCATTCCCCAGCGCGCTCTTCACTTGCAGATACCACGCTGTCATCTTATCTGTGAGACTGACCACTGTTGCACTGCTGACGGCTGCCATTTTTTACTCCTACGTGCTCCCCGAGCGTCGCAACTGGCGAATCTGTCGCACAAGAGGTTGCGAGCGATCTTGCGCTTTCGCGATGGCTCTTGCCCCCACACGTCGTTGACCGGGCAGCACAATCGCGCCGGATACGATGCCCTGCAGCAGAGAATCTGCTTTCTCTGCCAGGCTCTGCGCGTATGGGTTTTGTGTCGCACCGAGACTGCTGAGCGAAAACGCTTGCGATTCCAGCAGTGCTGCTCCTAACAGTGCTGCCACTTCGGGGATGGGTGGCGGATACTTCCCGCCGACCTGCTGCAGTGGCAGATCGAAAACCGTGCTGAGTTTCGCATTGATTTCGGCATCTGCCACTGCAGCAAACGCTCGCAAGTCGTCATCGGTCAGCGACTGCACGTTGCGCACCAACCGACGCATCATCTGCAAGTCCGCATACATCGCCATCACCCACTACGCGGTGAACACGGATTGCAAGATATAACCGCACTCTCTTGCGACGACGGTGAAATCGTATATCCAGCTCACTTCCACCCAAGTTCCCGCTCGCGCCTCATCTCTGTAAGTACGAACCGTGCGCGGTCGCGGTGTCGGCGCAAGACCGTATGTAAGCATCTTGCGTCGCGGATTGGGGTCTACATATCCAATCCAGATGTTATCAGACCAGAGCTCTTGAAAACTCGGAGATTGACCCGGCTGGGCTGTGTTGCGGATGAGCGCAACTTCGACCACTTCCAACCCCCACAAGTTGCGAGGCAACCCAGACTGTGTCAAGTCGTTGACATACTTGCGCTCTTCCTTAATCTCCTGGATGAGCGTCATGCGGTTCGCGACGGTAGACGGGACAATCATCACGTTGGGCTGGCGTCCACTCGCGGTGAATATCGCGTTCTTCGCGGTCATGATGTCCGTCTTTGGCGACGCCGTGCTGTAGTTTGTCCAGTTCGCGTTCGTCGCGCCAACATTGTTGTTGGGGTCAAGCATAATGCTCGCCGCCAGCGCGTCCGCGGCAAGCATTAGCATGTCCGTCAGATGCTCTGTGGTGTCCACGAAGAGGTCGATAGGTTCGTCCACGTTCTTCAGAGCTCGGTCAGTCACAAGATGCCTGAGTGCGTGCTCTTGCGCGAAGTAGGGTCTGAGTGTCCAGCCCCAATCAATTTCATGCGCCGTCGCACCATCCGCCCGCAAGTCGTTGAAGATGCGCACATTCTCGCGGTCGTAGACGTCAATGAGATCGCTCTCTTTGACGACCGGCAACGCCGGGAACACACGAGTGGCGATATACCCATCTTGCGAGTAGCGGATGCTGACTTCACTCAGAATCTTGTCATAGTGCACACTCGGTGCAAAGTTTGGCATCCTTAGTCACCTCCATGTGGCGAAATTGCCATCCGTGGCTGCAAGCCACCTCCGTGTGATTTATGCGTAGAACGGCTGCGTCTGTAACAGCACTGGGAACAAATCATACTGTGCCGTTGCAGGCGCCAGTGCGATGCCCAACGGATAGTACAGCAAGTTGGCACTACCAGATTGGGGCGTGATGGCAACGTCATCACACAGCACGACGTTCATCGTCACGCTCTGACCAGGACGCACGAGCGGTCGAATTGCCGGATGGTTCACAAACGGTGCTTGATCCGCCGTGCGAGTGCCGGTTGCTGCAACGAAGACGATGCCACTCGCACTTACGGCAGCGTTGGCAATCACGAAGACGATGCCATCAATCTGCACAGGCACTTGTCGACCAGAATAAGCCCACTCCAGCGTCACGCCAACCAGATATGTCGTGTTGCGCCCACTGGCTACAGATGGCAGTCCGACCACTTCGCCAACATTGTAACCACTGGGCAAACCACTGGTTAGCAGCGACACGGGGGAGTATGGCGCTAGTGGGTTGCCACCGCTGTCAAAATACAGAAAGCTGCGGGTTAAACCCGAAGTGCGCTCGAACGCCATGATTTACACACCTCCCTTCAGATTTCGGTATGCTTCGCGCACCGCTTGCGCGAACGGCATACCGTTTCCTTGCAGCTCTTGCGCTTTCTGCAGCAGCAAGTCGACATCGTTGCCCACTTGCCGACGCGGTGCAACACGCAACTCGTCGGGTGCAGGCTCGCGTCTGCCAAACGCTTTGAACTCGTTCAGCAAGATTTGCACCAGTTCCCGCAATCCGGCACTGCCCTTCGCGTCTTGCTGGAACTCGGACAGAAGCACTTCCTCCCCACGCGCCAACGCGAGCAGTGCCGACGCCACTTTGCGCACCGCTGGCGGCACACTGTCTTCGAACTCCTTGAGCAGCAATTCATCTTGCTGCTTGCGCGTCTCCGAAAGTAGCGTGTCGTTCATCTGACGCAGCTTCGCGTTCTCTTCTCGCAGATCGTCTGTCAGCTGCTGCATCTCCCGCAAGCGCTGCTCATACTGCGCCATCTGCTCTTCCAATTGCTGTAGTCTCTCGTCCATGAGATGCACCTCCTCTATCTCGCTCAAGTTGACCACCTGAGCGGGTTCTAAACGCTTGATGAACGGGTAATTCGTGAAAGCTAAACCCTTCAACACTGCTGGGTAAGTCTGCTGCGTTTCTGGGTCTGTGTAGTTGAAGAGTATCTCTGCAGAACTGTAACGGAGTTTCTGCTCTTGTATCGCTTTTGCTGTCTCACTGTCCACGACGTCTACGATGCCTACCAGGGAGTCGCCCTCACGTTTCACGTCTCTCAGCCAGCCAACCGCGAAGTCGGTCATCTTGTGATTCAGATTGACTGGCAACTCCTTCCCCCGCACGCCAGACCGAAAACTTTCCTCCAGCGCGGAGAGTAACTCATCATCTACTCTCAACACGCCACCGGGCGCAGACGGATGTTTCCATTCACCAGAGCGAAGTATCTGCACTTTGACACGTGATGGCGAACCCGATAGTGCCAGCGTTGACAAGAAGTAGCTCATTCCACATCCTCCTCGCTCTTCTTACTAAGCCCATTGGTTGCTTTACCAAAGAGGAAACCGAGTGCCGTTGTCGCCACTAGCACATAAAGCTGGTCTTCCGGTGCAAAGTGGTGCAAGACCAGAGAAAACAACAGCACTCCAACCGCAATTGCAACCATCAACTTGTGGATCCACTCTTTTTCTACACCCATCTTTCTGCCCCAAACGAAAATGGCGAGCAGACCATTCTGCTCGCCTGAACTTCCGTCCCCAGCGCAAAAGCAAAAAGGCACGCGATACGTGCCTCACGCATCACGTGCCAGCACTTACATTATACACAAGCAACTGTAAAAATGTCAAGACTCTACTTCCCACGACGGGATGATGGCTGTTGCGCCTCACCATCAACAATAGAGATGCGAATGCGATGAAACGCTTCGCCTTTAGTGAAATCAATGCGTTCTTGGATGCTTGTTGCGCACACGGGTAGACCGTTCTGTATCGCCAGCTTCTCTATCGTGCCAAACCCCAAATCGCGACAGAACAGAATAAACTGTATCTCGTGGGGATGAAGTGGCAAAAGAGACGCTTCCAACCGCTGCCTGGTCTTCTCATCAATCTGCACGGGGCACACCTCCTCCAACAACCATGATGCCCACTGCGTGCTGCTGCACTACCTGCGCAGATAACACCATCTGTGCTTGAGCCAGTATTGCCAACAGCAAATCCGTGCTCATCGCACCACCAGGGCGGATTTCAATCCTACCCCCCGGATGCAACATGATTGTCACAGATGCTAATGGCAATGACGCCACGTTGGCGTTAGAATCATCCAAGTTGGACATGAGATTGCACCTCCATCAATGCCGTGAAAGCTCCCACTACCGTGTTACCCGCAAAGCTCACACCAAAATCCAACGTGGGGCATAACATCTCTTGCCACCAGAACTCAACACCAGCATAAACATGTGGCACATCCAACCGATTAAGTACTATCTGTGTTGTGACGCCCAAGGAGACCAAAGCCGCCCGCCGCACATCTGGCTTCTCGTGGTGCACATATCCATACAAGCGCACAGACTGGCGAATCTCGCCAATGCGTGGTATGGCACGCCAATCCATCTGCGTGGAAATGTCCTCTAGCATGAGACATGGCATCATCTCAAAACCAATGTCCGCGTAGTATGGCAAGATGTTGCGTAAATGCATACCATACTGCTGCAGCGATGCGTCAATGACATCCCATTGGCTTCGCAAGTGCTCATGTATCATGCTGACCACATCGGGGAACATCTGCAAGATTTACCTCCGTGAGTTCCGCATAGCTCTGTATCTTGCGGTTGGGCAGCGAACGGAACGAACGCGGAACGTAGTGACGCTCTCGCACTTCTACAATGGTACACTTGCAGTTGTTCAGACAGCGCGTCTTGCCTTCGCCAGGCAGACCCAACTGCTCCAGTTCTTCCCACGTGTACCCGCCTTTCGCTTTCGACTCCGCCGCACGCTTCACGCAGTCTTCACAATGTTCCGCGTCCGATAATTTCCACAGATAGCGTCTGCCAACGGTATACACTTGCCCGCGCCAATAAGCGGACTGGTAAATACCCCACAAATCTTTCGCATACAAGTCCAGCCTTAACGCATAGTTCATCCGACCACGACCGCTGCGCACATCCATCATGAACCGACGAAAGTATTTCATCTGCTCGCTATACTTGCCATGCAAGTACTTCAATTCTTGTTCAGACAGTGGAGTGTAGTCGCCACGCACCCGTTTGGCGATGATAAAAGATTCTGCTTGATACTCTTGCAGCCGACGTTTGAACCACTTCTCAAACTGTCTCAAACTGCTTGGGTCAGCAACGTTCACGCGCTCCCACGCACGCTTGAGTTCTTGGCGAAACTGCTTCTCCAAACGGGTGTATCGCGCTTTCTCTGCACCAACACTCTTCGCTGGCTGCGTCTCTGCCCACACACGCCAGCCATGCTCGCGATGCACCTTACCCAACCCGCTAGGGTTCGCCAGATGCACCACCCACTGCGCGAAACTCTCTATCCATCGCAAGAAGACATTCCGCCACATCGTTCTCCAGCTCCCGAATGTCCATCTCCAACAAGCCACGCTTCCATGCTTCAAAAAGCATCACTTCGGGGAATGCTTTGGCGTTTCTGCCGTCTCTGAGCTTTGCGGCTTCTCCGGTGAGACGTACCAGCCGAAAGGGCTAGGCGTGCAACGGTGCTGCAGCTCTGCCCAAAGCAGTTGACCCAACTGGGGATGCATCTTCTCTACTTCTTCTATCTCAATCCCCAAGCACTTTGCTAACAGCACTACCGTCATTCGCCCTGTGTTCAAGCGTGGCGTCTCGTGTGCCGTCCATTCCGTGCACTCCCACTCTGCTTGCAAACGCTCACCAAAAGTGTATGGACGGAGATGATATACTTCTGTCCGGCAATGTTGCACAATCTCTTCGTAGCGCTTCAGCGCCATTTGCGCCGCGTCTGACATATCAAGGCGCAAACGCTGCAGCATGTTCTCCGTGCAAACATACACCACCCCGTCCGGTGAGTCCATACGGTAAACAGTCACTTCGAACATCGCTCACCTCGTCACGTCTGGGACAACATAGAGAATGAACGGGCCATCATCGCCTCTCACCGTTGCTTTGTTCCCACTACCATCCGCCAATTCTAAATCCGCCACCAGCCGTTCACCACCTTGAAGCGACGCGGTGTCCGCAGGATTGATCCTCACCGTCACCGTCATCCCGTTGATGGTACCGGACTTGCTGAAAACCGGCGTCGCGTCGTTGGGCGTATACCGTGCCTGCAACGTCGCCGTGTAGCCAGCCAGCGACGTCAGCGGGTTGCCGTTCGCGTCATACGCCTCGGTGATGGTAAACACCAGCACATTCGTATCGCCACGGGTGATATCAACCACCAAGACGCCTCACCTCCGCACGCCAGCGAAGCGATTCCAGGATGCCCTTCGCCGCGACTATGGTACTTATCGTTGCAATCGTCGTCTTGCCGAAAACTCCACGTATTGGCAATCCCCAATTGCCCCAGTATTTGTAGCGGTTAGCTGTCATCGAGGGTCACCCCCGTCCTATTGCCATCGTTGTCCACTGTCATGGTGATGCGGTTCTTCGTGTCTGCGATGTCACGGAAGACGGGGGTGTTTGTCTGTGCGCCGGACACTTTACCTAGAAGTGCTGCTGCGAAGAGACGCATCAACCCCATCGCCGACTTGCCCCCATCAATCACCATCGCCCATACCGCAGTTGCCACATCATTAACCAGAGTACCAAAGCCTGTTAGCGTTCGCGTAGTATAGCCCCAAACGGCATTGGCAGTATCTGTTGTCAGCGTGCCGAAACTGGTCAGCGTTCGCGTAGTATAGCCCCAAACTGCTGTTGCAACATCATTCGCCAAAGTGCCAAAACTCGTCAGCGTGCGTGTGCTTGCTGACCAAACAGCGTTAGCAGTATCCGATACCAGCGTGCCGAAGCTGGTGAGTGTGCGGGTGGTGTAGTTCCACACGTCTGCAGCTGTCAACGTGGAACGACTGCTGACTGTGGCGTCCAAATTAGTAGATGACTTCTTCAATGCATCCCCCACCGTGTTGCTTGCCGGAGAAGCAGGCAATACTTGCGTCATATCAATTGTGACATCGGCATTCAACGTACGTGGAGTATAATTCCACACATTTGCTGGAACCGCACCGACCTCACTACTGGAAGCACGCGACGATACCGTCGCATCCAGCCTGCCCCGTTCCGTGATGATGTTCGTTACGGTACACTGCACACCGGTCGTGCTGGACTTCGGTGCTACCAGTATGCTGTTCGCATCCATCTCCGTCGCGGTCAGCGTAATGCGATACACACCAGGTGCATTGGTAGCATCCACCTCAGCAGGGGTGTTGGTGGTCGCAGTGAGTGCACCACCATCCTTGCTAATGCGCACGGTGATGTTGGATGCGTCGCCTGTCTTCGGTGTGCCGTCACTGTTATAAGCGTAGAAGTGCAGCACATACTGCTGTCCGCGAATCACAGCCATAGCAGGCTACCCCCTGTTAGAATCCGCCGCGCTTGTGCCAGTCCAGGAAATGCTCTACAAATTGCCAGTGGCTGGTGCCAACTACACCTGGCCGCTGCAAGAACTCGCTATCGTTCTCCAGCAACGCCACTGCTGCACGCAATCCTGCCAGTGCAGACATTACCAGGTCGCACTCATACTTCAGGTCACTGTAGTCGGCTACGAGATTGCCTTCGCCGTCCCACACCTTGCCGTCAGCATCCAGCGTGCAACCTTCAGGCACAGTGATTCGTGTGCGCAGCAAATCCAGCGAAGTCACTCTGCCATCCAGTGCCTTGTGCACGAACTTGACCTCGCGCAACAGGTCAACCAATTGGTGACCGAACCGTCTTATCAGTGCTGCGACATCGTTGAATGTTGGGTTCATCTCTAATCACTCCTTCTATGTGATAACCTGGAATGGATTGATGATAGGCGAACCGCCACCACCAGACGGCACAATGAACGGCTGCGTCTCGTCCAATACCATCACGAACCCACGTGGATACCGCAATTGCGTATCATCTGTCCAGGTTGTGCCACCATCTGTCGTTTCCGTATATACGCAACCAGCAAACCCCAAACCACCCCACACGCGCTGCGCATCCGCTGATGTACGTGCAGAGACGGGGGTGGCTAGCTTGTAGTAGTTGCTACTCGTGCCGTCACCGTTCGGATTGCGTAACACAAGGCGATAGGTGGTGTTCGGCTGCAACTCTACCACACTGGGGAACGCAAGGAAACGTGGGTTGCTGCCACTCTCCCATGCACCAACCATCGTGTAAGTCTCTGCTACCAGCGTACTGCCTTGATACACCGCGTAGGAGATAGTGCAACCGCTCCCATAACGACTACCATAGAACGCTAATCCAGCTAACCGGTAACCGATGTCGCCTGTCGTGACCTTCAACCCTGACATCCGGCTTGTGCCATATACACTCAGAAGGTCAGACAACCCGTATGCTTGTAGTGCTGCACCCCACACCAATCCGTTCGTGAAATGTACACTCTCGCCCAACCTGCGTGCTGTACCGCTATACGTCCAGCTTGTAGAATAAGTAGCCACAGCCCACTGATAGGTCGTGCCGTGAAACCAGTTGTAATCTGTAGGCGTTACCGTCACGGTACCGGTACCGTGCGTATTGTCCAGTACCGCCCAGTACCGTGTACCAGGAGTTAACGTGTGCGATGAGAAGGAGAAATGCGCATATTGACCTGCTGCAGTAATATCAGCATCGTTCGTTGCCGTGGCAATCACCGTACTCATGTTTGGCAGGA
>BPGU01000007.1 GCA_026003195.1 Armatimonadota bacterium | reverse complement strand
TAAACGCATCGTAATACTCCTGAGAAACAGCGATTACTACAGGATATGCCACCGATTCCGCCAGTACCGATGGATTACGGGACTCGAACAGCTCGATATCGGACTCCTTATCCAGAAGACCGACGGAGGCCGAACGCAGACAACTCAAGGTGAAATCATCCATCTCCAGCGTCTGTACCAGATGACGGATGATGGGTGCGGTCAATAAGCCAGGCATCTCGAAGATGTCCGTTTCGGTGATAAACAGCACCGGCGAAGCGCTATCTTTGTTGTCACCGGTAGACATTCCCAATTGCCTGGCCTTGCGCAGTAAACATGCACGCACTCTTGCCTTCTGGGCAGTACTCAGCTTTGCGCGACCCAGCAATCGCAAACCTGCAATCACATGGGCGCGATCGTGGGCCGGAAACGAACGGTTCGGTCCGCAGAACGCGCTATCCGGCAAACGCTTGCGCTGCGCTGCCGTTAACTTCGCCTCGTCCAAAGTGTACAGGTCTTCGCCGATCTGCACAATGTCAGACTCTTGAGAGTAAAGCGGATCGTTTTGCTCCAACCTGTAGAGAATACCCATATTCAACACACGAATATCTTCAGATTCAGCCATCATTTCCTCCTCATTCGACCAAACGCTTTCTACAAACTTCCACTGGCTCAAACTATAGTACTTTCCATCCCGCATCACAAAGTGCTCCATGCTTGCGCTTTCTCTATCCACATCCAGCACCTGCGCCTGGTTGTCCGAAGGTACGTTCACAAAGGACAACTCAATCATGCGAGGCTTCAACATCTCGTAATAGCACATCTTCTTCTCGCCGTTCGCGGTCTCATACACCTGACCTCGGGTGTGACCGCAATCTTCGTGATCCGGCGAATTGCCACAAATGGAACAACGCACACCCATCGGTATGTGACCGATAGATACCGTCAGATACCGGCGCGATACAATCATCTCGATAGCGTCAGGGTCGGTAATCTCAGCAAGAACCTCCACATAGTTGCCGTTCTTGCTGCGGACAAACCGCGCCTCTATCACACGACCCATTGGCTCTGCTGCCTGCCCAACAAACGGAGAATCGGATTGACGATGCTCCCTTAAGATGGGAACGGGGTACGGTTGAACAAAGGTCACATAACCATACGACTCGTTATCACCCCGTAATTCCGATGAAGGGTAATAGGTGTAGTTGCGGGTAATCTTATCTGCGCTGATCGCCCGTATCCGGGTATACAACACCGGCATATCGGAACGGACCAAAGCACCATTCACTCCATGTACTACTGAATTGCTGTTCTGTACAACAACACTCTCGTAATATGTGGTCATGAAGATACCCCCTAATCTCTCTTCCTCGGGCGAGGCTCTCGCGCAGTCTTATCCGACAAGCGACTCTTTGGTAACTTCGAATCTGGGGACGGCTGATCACTATCACCGGTAGACAACCCGGACATCGAAGCACGCGCCTTCGCCTGCTCCTGAATCAACGGCACCTTCGCACGGAAGACGTAGGTGCGCTTGTAATCCCGATTCTCCATGCTATCCAGTCCTACCATCTCGCGTGCCTCGTCCTCGGTAATCATGTTGGCAATATACAGATTAGATACAGCCTGAGCATGTTTTGCATAATACAACGGGTCGGGATCGCCGAAACACAAACGCACCGACTCCGCAATACCCGCTTCCATCAGCAAATCCTCTAGCACCTTCTGCTCAACCTGACTGGCAAACTGGAGTTGCAGGTCCATCGCCTGGTCTCTAAGGATACGGTCCAGCTCCACGTCCTTCTGCTCCATGCTCCGGTCACCTATCATACTCTCGTTCATACCCAGACCGGAGAACACGCGCCGCTTGAAGGCGTCCAGATAACCCTCCATCCTCAACGCAATACTCTCTGCACCGATAACGTTCACCTTCTGACCGGGCGCAGTAATCAACACGCCATCTCTAGACATCGACCGGATGGCATTCGCTATCACCTGCATATCCTCGATAATACCATCACCCGTACCTGTCAGATCAGGCGTTTCCACATGGATAAGCGGGTTGGCAAACTTATCGATGAGTAGCAAGATGGATTCCTCTAACTTGCGCAAACAGCGGATATCTTCAATGGTGGAGAAGATGAAGGGCAAACCCCAGATGGAAGAGGGCATCGGGTTGTATCGCAGATGGCACACATCTTCCGCAGGAAACTCTCGTTGCACCCGCCGCCCTGTTGTCGTGGAAGTGTACAACCACTTCGATACCCTCGTGCCCGTATCATCCATGATCGGACGCATCGTTTCCGGCGGTACCGGGAACAAACCTGCTATCACACCGCGCTGCCCGCGTATCTCGTATTGCCCTACCCTGGAGAGCTGGGTTGTCCGGCTCTTGATGAGGAAGGCGTTGCCGTATAACGTGAAGTCGCGGAATACCACTCGGAACCACTGCCGTAAACTCATCTCGTTCAAATAGGCACTGATAATCAGCCGACGCTGCAGGTAATCCGCAACAGACTCCGATGCCTCGATCTCCGGCTCCCTGGTGAAACAGATGGAAACGTATCGGTTGATGGAGCGCGACAGATACGAATCGCGCAGATACGCTTTGGTGATCGTCTGGAAATCGATCTGCTCCGGCTTATCGGTAAGCACACCGGGATAACGGTTGGTGTTCGGCACCCCCATTATGGATGGCAGACCAGGCCTCAGGTTGCCTCGTCCTTTGCGGATGTCTACACCCACAATACCGGTCAAGTCCAACTCTCTTTGCATTCCATCTGTATTCATGATATGGATACCAGCTCTCCAGAGGGAATCTTTCTTCTAACCCATTCTTCATCCGGGGTCTCATCCGGTCTCACTTGCACAAAAGGCAGGTTGATAGCCAGTGCCCTGTTTACCAGTCGATTCAAACGACGTACTCTGTCTTCGTAATCTCCGCAAAACAGCTGGCAGGTTCTCCTATCCACATCGTACCAGCTCAATATCTGCACCGCGACAGGGATATAGGGGAACAGGATATCCACCTGTATCGGGTTCTCCCTGTCCGTCCAGCTCCAGCGTCCGTACAGTACGTAAGGCTGATTGGGATACACACTACGAATGACACGCAGCACTTCCGCCGTTCTTCTCTGTTTCCATCGAATATCCAGAATACGGGCAATCCATCTCCATATCACACTCAAGGCGCAACCCCCAACCTCTTCATTGCCGACGGGGATAGAGGAGTCGATGAGGAAAACACATCCGACGTCTTGCGGTACGCATCTACTATCATATCCATCGCCATCTGAATCTCCATCGCACTTGCCGAATACATGATGCGGTCTATGGCGGTTATCATCACATCCAGCGCCGCCAGCACCCGCCTCGCCTTATCTATCTTGTGGTTTTGCTCCATACTCTTTCGGAGCTCGTACAACCGCTGCGTCTGTGCAGTATCATAGTAGTTTCTATGTCGGATATAGCGGTAGACAATATCCTCTATCCCATCCACCAGAAACTCCATCACGTCCGCCAAGCCCAAATCACGCACATCAAAACACTCTGCCAGCGACCCTCCACCAGCGACCGACCGTACCATGGAACTGGTCACTGCCGAAATGCCACTCTCCACCTCATCCACTACACGGTCCACCACGCGGTTCAACGCTTTCAGCACCGAACGTCTCGCGTAGTCGGTAATGATTCGCACAAAGGCGTCGTCCAGCTTACGCCAGGTCAGAGAGACATCGGTTTGCCATAGGGAAAGCAGTACCGCAGTCATCGTACGCAGCTTCACCAGGAAATCTCTTATCCGGCGCAGACTGCCCTGGTCCCGCGCCTTGTGCACCATGCATACCACAAACCGGTCTATGGAGGACTCGATACCATACCGCAGCCGACTCTCGGAATACTCGCGAAGACCGCGAATACCCTTCGCCATTGCGCGATCCATTCGTTCTCGCAAATCGCTCCGATACGCCTCCTGTACCTGAATCCGAGTTATCCAGTTCTGCGTCCACTCCGCATAGGAGTTGTAATAGGTGGGCTTATCCTGCAACATCATCGCCACGAACTCCGCATAACCGGAAGCCGGAAACAGGTCGGATGTGATGTCGTATAGGGAATACACCGCTTCCCGATACAACCTGGAAACGGAAGAGAGCATCAACTGCTCCACGCTTCCGCTATACAGGAACCGATCGTCCCATTCATACCCGTATCGACTTTCATGCGGTAACAGGATACTGGTCAGATGGGTGATATCATCTTTCGGATAGCCATACAGGTCCATCAATCGGGCTACCTTCACCGTATCTTCTACCAACATCTCATACGCGGAGAGAGAAGCAGGTGGGTTGGTAGGCTTGGATATGTGCACGGAATCCACATACACGGATTCCGGCATCCATGTATCCAGCGAAGGACGGAAAAGAAGGTCCTTGGAACCAGCCATTAGAACGACCTGCTACCTCCGAAATCCGTAAACGACCGAAATCCACCACGAGGCGTCTCTGTATATCCAGACGTTACGGAGTTGTAGAAAGAACGGATGAGAGAGGTAGGACGATCCGATTCCAGCTGCACCATCGCAGCACGCATCCGCTCCGCCTCATACACCAGCCCCACCTGGCGATCCTCATAGTTCGTCTTCAACGCCCAAATCGCCAACGCGGTGGAATCGATGATGTGCTCCTGATCGGAGGAGTACCTCAACCCGCTACTGGAGACGCCGACCACTCTGTAAGAACGCAGCTGCATGTCGAACTTGTTGTCCCAAACGCTGAAGACGAACCGTCGCTGCTCCAGCAGGTTCGCCAGATAGGTGTTCATCGCATCCTTCAACCGCACCTTGACCCGTTCACCGGTAACGGGGTCTTCTCGTTCCACATACTGGTGGAACCACCAGCCCTTGACCTTCTCATGTAGCTTCGTGTGCGGGTATTGCTTGCCATGCAGGTGCAACAACTCAACCTGCTGCTCACCTAAACCACGGTCTACGTAGATCCAGTGCGGCTTCAACTGCTCGTTCAGTGCGATGATTCGGCTTACCGCTTCGGTCAGTGTGAAATCGCTACGCTCTACTTCTTCCCGATAGACTAACTTATACAGTCGGATTTCAGGCTCGTAATGCACCACCGCAATTGTACAGCCAGCCGATACCTTATCCCAGTCTACCCCAAACGCCAAATACCCATCTTTGGGTACATTGTTGATATTGTAATGATACTCCCGCTTTGCATACAGGATGTCACCCTTGCGGAAGAAGCCTTCACCCTGCTCGGGGAACTCCGCCTCGTACTCCGTCTCCCACTCCAGCTTACCTACCGAAGCACGGATGTAGTCGATACGGGAAGTATAATCGGGGTTCTTCGATGCCGGTACATGAATCTCATACCATATCTTCTTCAACTCCGGATTGGTGCAGGTATCGTAGAACCTCCCGCTGTTCATCCGAGGCGTCGAGGACATGATGGTGATGGGAGGCTCATGGTGGATGTCACCCTCGATAATGGGGTTGATCGCCGTAAAGTCCTCGTCGTTGAAATACGCCGCCTCGTCGATAATCACCACGTCCGCGCCCTGACCGCGTAGCGTCTGCGCCTCCCCCTTGGATCTCGAGCCCGCCGAGAACCCACTGATACGAGACCCGTTGGAAAACTCCCTGGTCATATACGGAGCACGACGGCTACCCGATAGCGAAGCCCGCAGGAAGGAGTTCGATTCCAGGAAGGCGTCGATGTTGTTGAATATCGCTTCTACTTTTGCACTGTCCGGACAAATGACCAGGATGCGATTGCTCGGTCTCACGAATGCCGACCATAGCGCCAATACCGAAAGCGCATACGTTTTGCCGGAACGCCGAGCCACCCGCACCACAATCCGCCGGTGATGTTTGACCGCATCGAAGATGAGCCGCTGCACATAGTTCGCCTTGAACGGCTTGCGGTGTTCAGGGTCGACCAGAAAGGTCTCCGCAAACAGCAGCGGGTCTTCCATCACCCGCTGTATCCACTGCGGATCTATCTCTTCCAGTATGTCCTTAGTGACCTTATCCACAATCGCTCAATCCACTTCTGAAAAGGTGCTGGAGGGGACAGAGGGTGCCCCCATCCAGCCAGAGGAATGGAATGGAGGGAGGGGTGCGGAAGACCGAACAAACCTATCGAGCATAGCGGGCATGGAACAGTGCAGCCTCCGCACCAAGCATGTTCCTTGCGCCCGATATCGCACTAATACCGTGCCGTAAACTCAACGACGCCCGCTCGCTGGGTACGTAGGAAGTGGAAAACGGGGTAGCTGCTACACCTCTCAGGTTGCGGATGACGTTGTTGGCGGAGTCCAGTCCCAACATGATGGCACTACCACCCACCGCCCACATCAAAGGCAACGCGATCTGCGCGGCGAATCCGACGGTACCGCCAAACGAACTAAACAACAGTTGCGGGATGATGTTTTGGAATACCGATTTCGTAAACGCACCGGCTGCCGACCGACCTTCTGCTCGTGCCTGCCGCATAGCGTTCATGGTGGGAATGCCCATGAACGCGGCGTTCAATGCAAGGTTGCCCAGACTGACCATTACGTCACCGCCGTCTCCCACACACTACGTGCGTTGTAGTAGGAAGCGAGAACGATATCCCCGTCCACACCGAGAGAGAAATCCGCAGGTTGTCTGGCTGCCCGCCAGTCCACCGTCTTTGCATAGGCACGTGCCATCCGATTCTCATGGGTCAACATATCAATACCCATCTTTGCAAACACCGCACCCAATACCAAACCGCGAACACGGTGCACATACTCACCCGGTTCGGTGAACACGCGACCTAAACCCATCACTTTACCCTGAGTGTCTCGGAATATCGCACCGTAGATACCACGTCCGAAATCGTAACCTATCTCGGAGACTGCCCTACCGGCGTTAAACGCTTTTGTACCTAATGACCAGCCAGCGTTCTTCAAGCCGGTAAGCAGGTTACCTGCGCGAATGGTATGGTAAGCAAGGAAGGAGGCACCCATACCTCCAAAGGTCAGCATCCCGTAACGTGCACCCATCGGATCGTCTTCATACCGACGGGCCAGCGCCGATTCCGGATCCGACCGGCGTGCATAGTCCACCCCTTTCGAGGTGGCCATATACGCCAGGGTGCCTCCGATGAGAGGAGCTGCTCCGTATTTGACAAGAGGTAATGCTTTGTCCAGCATCTAACTACCTCAGTTGTCTATGGGGTTACTTTCATACCAAGGTACTGCGCTCGAGCCTTGATAAGCTGTTTCTCGTAGGCGCTCATGACTCCACTCAAACCCGCACCGACACCGTTACGCAGAGCCGCCCATGCACCAAGACCGGCAATACCAGCACCAACCATGCCACCAAAGTAGTCACCGCGGCGTACATTGTTCAAGGCATACAACGCACCACCACCAATGACAACACCGGTACCGATAATGGCAGCACGCTGTCCGATAGTAGCGGAACGAGCGGCTTCAAGGATGTTCTGTCGAACCTTCTCCTCAACACCCCTGGATTCTAGGAACTCGGCAAAGTCAGCTTTACCCGCCAACGCCTTACCAAAACTTGTACTGATCTTACCACTCTTGATCTCGTTCGCGAGGGAACTGAGGGCTCCGTAGCTGGCACTACCTTGCTCCAAACCCTCGAATATCCGAGAGATGGCGTCCATGCGTGCACGTTGCTCTGCTGCATCCCAAACAGTCCTCGCCTGCTCGGAAATTGCGGAGTAAGCATTACTTACACGTCCCCAAAAGGCAGAGGCGCCACGCCATACAGAACGCTGAGGCGCCACACCCTGCACCATCTTCTGATCTATACCTTTCGCCACATTCTCGGCAATGGCCGTGAATGCCGATCTGGCTGCACTTCCTTTTTCCAAGTTGTTCGTTACACGAGTCCATGCACCGGCTAATAGTGCTCCGAGATCCATATCATCACCTACTTCTTATCTGGATTGTTTGCGGGTTCGGTACCTTTCGGTCTCATCCAATCCGGCAAAGGTACCGGCTTCTGTGGTTTGATGGATTTGATGATGTCCACAATGTTGGGACGGGGGGAATTACTGCTCGGAGGAATCGGAACCTTCTTCCAGCTCACTAACTGATAACTCCTTTCCATACAACATCTTCGGCGGGTCTTTCACGGAGGCTTCCGCAGGCACAGCGGACAACAGACGATCCCTTAACCGCATGAACACGCTCGCCGCATCTTCCTTCATCCTCTCTTCCGCTACCTGCTTCTTCAACCGCGCCTCTCTGGAAACCAGTAACTTATCGTAAAGCATCATCATATCCTTGCGGATATTGCGTAACTCGCCCATCAACTTGTTGATTTCCCGGTTGGTCACCACTTTACCACCGATGACCGTGCTTACCTCCTCGGTCACGCCTTCACCGGCAAGCGTCAACTCGATACGACGCTGCATCAGATGAAGACGAACCAGCTCGGAAACCATCTGCAGGTCAACATGGTCCAACGGCCCGATATCCAGCTCGCGTACATAGGCGGCGAATAACCGGTAGGCTTCAATCTGCTCCAATATGCATGGAGTGCCCAGAAACTCAGGGCGATGCGAAACAGGACAGCGGTTGGCAAAGGGACACTCCAGCCCGCGACAGGTCATCGGGAAACGGTCCCAAATGCCCACATGCGATTCCACCATCCGCACCGAACGTACATCCCAACCCATCAATTGGGACTTCATCCGCTCGGTGAATATCTCTTCAATACCTTTGGTGAAATCGATGTTGAGTACAGGGGCCTTCGCCGGTTTGCCCTTCTTCCCCAACGTTCCTGTCCCCTTCCATACTATTAGTATTCATGAAATGCCAAACATACCACAATCTGGAGGAATACAGGGAGGACTGCTCTCAGTCCTCCTCCTCATCCTCCTCTTCGTTGTCCACTTTCAGAGTGAGATAGTTATCCAACCCCACATGCTCCAGCTGGTCTAATTGCCGCTGCACCCACAACTTGTGACCTTCCTCTTCCGACAGGATGTGCCGAATCAACTCCGCCGTACCGTAATCCCCAACCTGCTCCGATAACTGAATCGTCCGATTGTAATTCTCAATCGCATCCGCTTCTGCCGCATCAAACTCCATCAGTAAACCCGTCGCATTGGACGGTATCTGGAACGGCTCCAGTCTGTTGGTTTCCAGTTGACCTCCTATGTACAGGATCCGTTCCATCAACTCCTGTGCATGGTGCAGCTCTTGAAGCGCATACTCCTGAAACTCGTGCTGCAGTACGTTGTATCCCCAGTTACCGCAGATCTGGGCGTAGGTGGTGTATTGATGAACGGCAGAGAGTTCCTCTACCGCACGCTGATTCAACTCGCTCGCTAACTGCTCGTTATAGAACTTGCGCATCAGTACCTCCGTTTCTCATCGTTCTTACAGTACCGGGTACCATCTTGTCGATGAAGAGAATACCATCCAGATGGTCATACTCATGCTGCACAACTCTAGCTTCCAGACCGGTCAAATCGTACTCTACCGGTCTACCGTGCATGTTCATGCCACTCAAATACGCCCGCTTGTGACGCATCACCATACCAGCCATTCTTGGCACGGAAAGACAGGCTTCATAACCGGCTTCCATCCCGTCCCCCACTTTCAAGGTAGGGTTAACCACATGGTGGATTTGGTCCTGATACAGGAAGAGGAATACCCGATAAGGTGCTCCGATTTGAGGGGCTGCTATACCAAGTGCTCGGTGCTTGATCAACTCCAACGCGAGATCGTTCACTAGATGATGCAGCATTCCGTCAAAGGATAAGACCTCGTTGCAGGTAAAGCGCAGAATCTCGCTGGGGTACAGTACCAGCTTACCCTGTATAAGATTTGCTGGAGGTGTCAACATCTTCAGTTCCCAGTATCATGTTTGTCAATCATGCTGTTCAGGGACTTCAAGTCGTAAGTCCACGCTTCCAGTCCAACCACTTTGACGATATCCATCGGAGTGATATCAGAGTTAACCAGCCGTCTCATCGTGGCGAGGATGTTTCTTCGGCTACCGAAATCTCGAATCGATGGCTCCAGGTCAGATTCTTCAAGGAAAGCAAACCTGGTAAGTTTGGTAGATACCACTTCCATCCTCACCGCTTCCGCGCCGGTTGTCACCAGTACGATATCTCCAACTTCCAGCTTGTTGTCCTCTGGGAAGTACAGTTTGAGTTTGCGTTTCCGGATTGCCGTTTGCAGTACATCTGGTCGGACGTCGATAATCATGCTACCAGATGACATTTCTGAATTACCTCCTGACGAATAGCATGGCTTCCGTTCATCCCCTCTCCCCCACACCCCCTTACCCCTGGCGTACACCTCGCTCTCGAACCAGCATGGCCCTGTACAAGCTACCCCCACCAAGTCCCTCCCCCCAATGCCTTTACAAGGCGGGAACAGAAATACCACATTCATGCGTAGTATAACCCTGTAGAGTGTTGTATTGTATACAGGGCGGTTGTTGCTGTCATGGTTTGTTGGCAAAGTTGGGCACCTGCGCCGTTGCCCTCTCGGAAAGCATGCCTTTGCTGGAAGGATCTGCGCAGGTGCTTCGTTTTGCCATACACCTTCCAGCACAGGAGAGCCAGTGCTTTTGCGGCGGAGAATCTCCATGCGGAGTAGCCGTTTGCCGTCTTCTCCGGCTTCGGTCGGAAACCGCGGTGGAAGTTTTGGTATCCGTCCTCTACCGCCTGTTCATAGCTCTGTCGTGCTGGAAGGTACTCTTTTGTCCACGCCCGTGCCGTACCTTTTCTGTTTCGTTTGACGGTAGTGGGGTGGACATGCAGAATCTCTGCGATGGTTCTCTTCTGTTTGGGTTGCCTGTAGAGTGCTGGGATAAGGGCGAGTATACGTTTCATACTCTTCAAGTCTTGCCAATCCTCTTTCCGGATACGGACCACTATCGGTGCTGTTTTCGGATTCAGCTGTTGTACCTGTCTTTTCAGCGAGTGGACGATGTATCCGGAATCTGTAGCGGTGACCAGTCCCAGCGTTTGCAGTCGTCGGAGTATCTTATAGACGACGCTTCGGTCTACAGGGTTCCCTCGTGAAGAGCGCACATGGTTCTGGATGTATTCCACGATCCGTGCGGTTGGGATCACTCCGTGTTTGTAGCCTTCCCTTTTGAGTTGATGAAGGTAGGGAAGGACGAGTGCGCATCTGGCATCTCTGGCACGGAGTGCAAACGCTGTAGAGAGTTCCACTTCCAGATTGAGCAGGGAATCGTCGTATACGTCTTTGGGTTCCATCTGAGGGGCATCCGGTCTATACGTACAACGGTAGAATCGCACCCCTCCCAGATACCGTTTCGCAAACGGTATGGATTTGACGTTGACGTACAGACGGATAAGGTTTGCATTTTCGGTACCGGTAGAGTATTCTGCTGTATTCTCCACAATCTCTACCGGTACCTTTCGCAGTACATGGTGATGTTGTATCCAGTATTCGTACGATTCCCTGCAGGCGAATTCGATACACAGTGATTTCGGTTCGCTTCCCTTTTTCCCGCACATCTCCACAGGAGGATGCCGTTCTTCTTCCAGATGTACGGGTACCGCACTCACCTCCTCTCGGTTAGTATCGTCCGGGTCCTCTCTACAAAACACCTCCCGGACGGTTTGTATCACATCTTCCGCAGATTCAGGATATACATCTTCTTCATAGAGTATACGGCAAGCTACCGGTTCCCCGTTACGTTCCCGTTGCGGGTTATACGTACCGGGCAGTCTCATGACCCTGGAGGGGTCATGGATTTTGGTATCCACGGTAGGAAATCTTGTCTTATAGAGTGCAATCAGTTCTTTCTGGTATTCCCGGAACTCGGCAGCGGTTATCGATTCCACATAGTAGTAGACATGGTACCCGCCGCCAGACGCTATGATCCATGCCGGTCCTGTTTCCTGAATGAGCTCCAGTTGTTCGTCTTTGAGGTAGGTATTATCGATATCTACGACGAGATAATAGCTGTAGTGGTCGTCTTCGGCGTGTTTGGGGATGTTTCGGGAGACCTGTCCATCCACTTCTTTTCGGGGCATGATACCGAACGCGACGTTGTATCCGTCTTCCAGTTCTTCCAGCCAGTATTCCAGGTCGTACTGGAACATATCGTTCATCAAGATGAGTTTTGTCCTGCTCTCCTTCCCGTCTTTGCGATAGGCGAGCAGGTAGAGGTACATGTCTTCATAATCTCCGTTCGTGAGGAACGGCTGGAAGTACTTGTAGGTGAAAGCGTCTATGGTGGAAGACGAAGCAACCTTCATTGCACCCCTCTAAGGTATGAAGTGCGGCGGAGTTGTAGCGTAGAATGTGCTACATTCTCCGCCACACAAAACACATCATCATTCCAGCCATTACTTAGATTTGCGGTTAGCGTCAACACGCTATGCCCCTTTGGATAACATCTGTTTCAGCTGGCACAGTATACGGCTCAGCCGCCATTGGATCTGACGTATTGACATACCGGTAACTTCGCTGATTTCCTTGTTGGTCATTTCGGCGTAGCCGTTCAGTCCGTACTTCATGAAAAGCAAAGTGCGGTCGGGTTCTCCTATCTGCTTCAAGCAGTCCTTCAAGTCCATCACCTCAGCGGATGGTATGTTACTGGTAGCGATCGCCTGACTGAACTGCTTTAGGTTTCGGATATCCCACTGTCCGGCTTCGTGTACTTCCTCCTCTATCTCCAGCAACTCTTCGACAGAGGGGAAGTCCAAGTTCATATAGCAATGTCCTGGATGGGTAGTCGCATAGACGGCATTGTACGGGATAGACAATGCCGGTCTGTACAGAAGTACCCATTTCATCAGCAACTTCTTGAGTATCGCCGCGAAGTAGGTCTCCAGGCTTGCTATAGCGGGATTGTGGTTCTTCATTGCCATGAAAAGGGCGATTCTTGCTACTTGTATCGCATCCTCTTCTTCCGTTTCCAGCACGAAGAATCGGTAGCGTATCAACCATCTGGCGTACGGCTCGATATCCACCCAAGTCCGATTGAACAGTTCCTCCATCCCACCATCATGATGAGGGTGTAGGGATGACCAGTCTCTGACGCATCCGGTTCCACTCGTACAGGTCTATTGCCATGTAGAGTGTACGCAGGAGCATCAGAGTGTTCAGATCGTTCACGGACTGGGGCGGGATGTTTCGAGCTTGGAGATAGTCGGTCAACGCTACTTCCGATGTCCAGCGCTGCAGTAGCTTGATGGTCTGCTCGCGCTGTACATCCTGTTCGGTCATCACGTAGAACCACGGAGCTTCCGGCGGAGCTGGTGCCCAGTCCACCGTGTCGAGTAGATTGTTCTTCCACTCATTGAACTCCTCGTCCGTATCCTGATACTCCTTCAGCGCGGATCGGAGTTCCGGAATGATGTCCACGTCCGCCACAAATCGTCGGGGAACCATCATGGTGTTCCCCCCGCGAACGTTAGACCACAGCGGGCGGAGAAGTTCCTGGACAATCCTTTCCACCCACTGCCCTTTCTGCGAATCGTCACATTCCTTCCATGACGGTAAATCCATTGGCATTCCTCCAAGAGATATGTAGTTGGTGGATGACGAGGAGGTATAGCTTCTGGGCTAGCATATTCGTCCATTTCTATTATACCGAACTCCCATACTCCTGTCAAGTCTACTTGCTTCGCCAACCAAAACCTGCACGTTTTCATCGTCTCCAGCAATTACTTGCTGGAGTCGTTACATATACTACACGTAGTTCATATTCAACTTATGGAATGCTGTCGCCTGTAAACTATGAATACTATATGAGTGGAGGGATTGAAAGATGACAGCAAATGAACTGTGGCGACGACAGCTGCAACAGTCCGCACCGACTAACTCCCTGGCAGCCATACAACTCAACCTGACCCGTAACATACCCTCGTCGTTCTCCCTATACGGTATTCCACAAACAGAACAAGATGAACCACCACCAGCATCGAATCTAAGCACCGATCTGCAAAACATCAACCTGGGCTACCTCGGCGGACCACAAACCGTTAACCACGGCTACCTCTACCAGACCAGCTTCGCCCGCCGCAAAACCGCATTCAACCCCTATAACCCACTCCACTTCATGCAACTCTAATCAGAAAGGGGTGACCCCCACCATGCTCCCACCCCACCATAGAGACCACCTGCTCGAAAACACACACCCAAACGCAAAACCCTTCTTCTACCAACTGCTCTACTCCGCAAGACAACTGGACCTCCCACTCATCATCTGGGATACCTACCGTACACCACAATACCAACGCGCCCTGTACGCACAAGGACGCAAAGACTCTGCACTCATCCAAATAGGATATACACCAGAAGAACTCCGCCATATCCGAACCGCAGGATATACACATAACAAACCCATACTCACATCCATCCGTAACCCCTTTATCTATACAACCGGTAAAGCCATCACCATCCAGTGGATGAACGAAAACGGTATCCCTATGCTGAACCCACCAGAACAGGCAATGAACGAACTGCTCGGATTGCTCTGTATCCAATCCCACCACGTATGGGGCGGATATTGGCCCGTCAAAGACTACCACCATATCCAGTGGAAACCATAACCGAATAACCAACACACACACACACACACAGCCCGCCACCTATGCATGGCGGGCTTTTGCTTTCGATGCCACCCACTATGTACACAACAACTCGCCACTTCGTCAACATCAACTACCAGCCGGAATATCCAGCAACGTTAACGCGAAAGAGGTGGAAGACGGATAGGGCCGGTCACGACAAACTGGAATGTCAAACGACGTTAACGCGAGAGAGGTGGAAGAAGAAGGAGGGTGGGGCGCCCATAGGGGCTTCGAAACTGTTCCCGTCGAGTGAGTCGGAAAGCCCGTGAGTTTGGAAGTAGGGGGGTATTTGGAGTTAAGGGGGGTATCTCTTTCAGTCCCTTAGTTGGTGAAGCAGAAAGTGAATAGTCTGCTCCTCTTCAGTCTTGAGATGAGTGAGCAGGCTTGACACGATCTGCTTCAACAAATCATCAACCGTCCCGACGGCAGAAGCTCCCCGACAGGGTTGAGCACGCTGTCGGAGGGTCGGGAAGGAGTAAAGAGATGAGAAACGTCTACGATGTGATCAATGCGGCCCTCTGGGTCGCAGAGACTCTCTTCGACATCTCCACGGATGGAGATGTCGACCTGACAGTAAGGGAATTCTGTGAGCAGGCAGATCGCTGCCTGTTCGACGGAGTTAGCGGGTTCGCTGAGGGCCGCAGCAGGGAGGCTGCGGCCCTGGCGTCCGGCGTGATCGCCAAGGCCGCGACCCGCGCGTTTGAGATCGCGCGGGGCGCGCGGGGTCTTGCAGGGTGGGAGGCACACTCCACCCTGCATGAGGCTGTGGGCCGCGTGCTTCAGGCTGCGGCCCGCAGCCTGGAGGAATTCGGGCGCGGGGCTGAGGATTGCCCCGCGCCGTTCAATTACACCCGCTCGTGGGGCGGAGTCCGCCCCATGGGCGGGTACCACAGGGTCGTCGCGGGGAATCCCCGCGACGAGTGCAAGGCAAAGTGGCCTAAGTTCTAGGCCACTTTGCCTACGGAGAGCCGGGGTCACGACGCCCCGGCTCTCTGCGTTTGTAGGGTGATATGAACTCATAACAAGTGAGTTCATACCACTCTACAACAAGCGCCTGCAGCGGTAGTGCAGCCCGCCGCGCAGGTGAAGATGCAGGCTAAATCAGCCTGCGAGAGGTAGGGCTAGCAGGGAAGGAGGTGAAGGCAGTGAACGGTTTTGACCTGGAGCGGTTCGTCCGCTCCGTTTTGTCTAACTCAGGCTGGCAGGTCGAGTATAGTGCCGACCTCGATCGCGAGGCGGCAACCGACCTGCTGGCCTCGAAGAACGGGCGGACCATCCGGTTGCAGGTGACCTGCAAACCGCTGCTGCAGGTACTGCGGCCGGAGGATGGCCGCTCCAGGAGCAAGGCGGCGGAGTTTCTCCGTCGTGGAGCCGACCCGCGGCTCCCGGCGGAGAGAACGGACGTCCTCCTCATCGTCCACGGACTGGACGGCAGGTGGGAGTCCATCACCGACGCCTTAACGAATCACCTGGAGGGGCTGACCATCAGCCCCGCGCTGGTGTACTTCGACCGGTCCCGGCGCGATGGGATGGTCAGTTCCCTCCTGGATGCCCTGCGAGCAGCGGGCAGGGCGGATGAGTAGCGGAGCCGTGACCACGGATGGTGACGGCTCCGTTTGCATTATACCACGCAGGTGGTTACCGCCTGCTGCCTGCGTGGTTAAGGGACAGGCGGTTGAGATATGACCGTCGGCTCCGAACGGTCGCGGATTCCTGCACATATCGGGCTTGGGATGCACGGAAGCGGTGCATCCGACACTGAGCCGGCGTCGGGCATCGGGGCGACCGGTTAGCAATCAGAGAAAGGAGGTGAAAACCCGATGCGGCAGTTGGTCATCCTGGTCGGCGTCGTGGCCCGCCACGAAGGAAAGTGGCTGGGCCACTGCGTGCTGTGCCAGATGGGCGACCGCAAGTGGGTCGCCCGTCAAGCCACCGAAGGTGGCTGGCACGGCACGGTCGCCCAGGAGGTGCGCCGGCTGGCGGCTCTCGCCCAGCAGAAGGGCGTGGAGGTGGAGTTCGTAGTGAACTCCTTCCGCGCCCTTCATCAGCTGAAGGCGGAGGGCTACAACGTCCGCAAGGCCTCTGAGAAGGAGGCTGAGCAGATGAAGGCCCTCTTCGCCGAGGCGAAGAGCCGCATCACCGCTCCTGAGGGAGCCGAGTGGTTCCCGACGGAGTGGTAGGCGGCCTCCAGGGCGCGGGGATGGGTCAAGCAGCCGATGCTGGCTCCCCATCCCGTGCTGGAATTGATGACGGCACCGAAACCCCCGCCTCCACGTGGCGGTGCCGGGCAACGCAGCCTGAAAAGGTTGCGGCTGAGTGGGGAATTAGAGGAGGGAACGATGAAAGTTACTGTCGCCGAGCTGCTCGGCCACGTCCGGCCCAGGCCGAGCAAGCCAGCGACGATGGAGTCAGGGCAGGAGATGCTGCTCTGGCTCCGCGATGGGCCGGATGCCATCTGGCTCCGATTACCAGGAGCCGATGAACTTCCGCCACATGTAGAAGGGGCGGAGGTTCTTGAGGGTGACGAGTCCCTCGCTGCCATCGTCACCCTCCTCGAAGCTGCCGGCGAGGCGGATCGCGCTGTCCGCTTCGACCGGCAAGTTCGAATGCTGGCGGGCCTGGGGGCCGGCAGGCTCGCCAGCGCTATCCGTCGGCTCGAGGAGGCGATTAGCCTCTTCGAGTCGATTGAAGAGCCCGGGCTGGAGGAGGTTGCGAGCCTCCTCGGTGCCTGGGCTCATTTGATGGTAATGCTCCACGGTCGCGACGCCGTGGAGCGGTTCTATGAGCGCCATGTGAAGACCGGGCACATGGCGCTTCACGATATAGCAACTCCCGCGACGGAGTTTGCGAAGAGCCGGGCGCGCCGTCTGCCGGAGAAGGTCGCCGATCGAATCAAGAGGTCCGTTCGGCGCACTGTCCGGCATGCCAAGGCCCTGCTCCGGGCCTTGCGGAAGCGCGGCTATCTGATGAGCCGCGCTGAGTATGCGGAGTACCGCAAGGCAGAGGGGGAGATGGCCTTGCGGCACAGCCGGCGCGTTGTTGTCCCGGTCGCTGTTGTTAAGCCTGTCGTGAAGCAGGCTGAGCCGGCTCCCTCGAAGGAGCAGAAAGAGCCGCGCCTGCACAAGCGCGGCGAGAAGAAGGCGGCTGTTGAGGCCGCCAAGGAAGAGCTTGCCAGGAAGCAGGCTCTGAAGAAGATCCGCGCCGCGGAGAAGGAAGCGGCGCGGAAACGGGCTGCCGTGCGGCGCGGCATCAAGGAGGCGCTGCGCCGCAAGAAGGCAGCGGTTCTCAAGGCCAAGGCGGCAGCCCCGATGCTGCCGCAGTTGCACGCAGCGCTGGTAGAGGCGCTGCGGTGGGGTGCGGTTCGCGACAGGGAAGTCGCGGTTCGCGTCCTTGAGTCGCTGCGCGGTCACGAGACCGACGCAGCGGCTATCGTGCAGGCGATTGACGGCTTCGGCCTGCACGATCTGGTCAGCCGCCTCGCGTTCGCATTCGACGCGGCGGCTGGCTTTGAAGCCGTCGTCGGTTCCGCGTCGGATGGTGGGCGCGACGCGGAGCAGCGCCTGCTTGTGGCGCTTGAGGCTCGCGGTGTGGAAGTGCACCGCAGCCAGAAGGACGACCGCAAGGCAGGTGTAGACGCCTTCGTCATCGTGGATGGCGTTGGCGTCTGCCTGCAGCTGACCACGATGAACTGGTTGGCTGCAACTACGCCCACGAAGACCAGCGCCATGAAGCGGCTGGTCAACGGGCAGGTCGAGGTAGGCGAGGCTGTCTCGAAGATCCAGAAGGACATCGAGAAGTTCCGCCGCCACTATGGCGACCTGCCTTATGTTGTTGTTGGCGTGAACGTGAGGATGCCGTTCACGCCAGAGCAGTACGCTGATGACGTACTGGCTCTCATCCGACAGGCATCCGAAGTGAACGGCGCTGTTGTCGCGTTTGTAGCGGCACCCGGCGCCGTTACTTATGAGGAGGTAATGTGATGAACACCCTGTTCTTCGTAGTCGAGCATCGCGCGTTCGCCGCGGTGCTTGTAAAAGGGCAGAAGGTCATCGCTCGTCGTGCGGGCATGGCGAGCGATGAGAAGAGGACCTACCGCGAGGAGATTAAGACCCTCGTGGAGTTCCTCAAGCAGGACGGTCTGCGTGTGGACCGGATCGTTCTGCCCACTAGCGCCCGCGCCTACTTTGAGGGGGCGCATTACTATGGGGCAGAACTCCATTTCGCCGACGAGGCGCACGCAGAGATCGAGTCTCTGCTTGCCCGTGCGAAGAGTGGGGGACGACTGTACGAAGTAGTGCCTGAGGACCAGGCCGAAGTCGTACAGGAGGAGGAGAAGGTTATGTTCACGGAGCGTGTTGGCGACGTGTGGCAGGTCGCAGCCGAGCTTGGCCTGCCCGTCGTTGTGCCGGTGAACTGCGCCGGTACGATGGGCGCAGGCGTCGCCAAGCAGGCGGCTGACCGTTATCCCGGTCTGGATGATGAGTATCGCAACTATCTCCAGGTGCTGAAGGACGGGCGGAGCGTCTTTGTGGAGCGGTTCAACGTCGTGCTGTTCCCGACTAAGTATCACTGGAAGGAGAACGCCGACATTGACCTTATCCGCAAGGCTGCGCTTTCCATGCCTGTTCGTGCTGCGGTCATGCCGCGCGTAGGTTGCGGGCTGGGCCGCCTGCAATGGTCGCAGGTGTCTGCCGTGCTCAAAGCCAACCTGCCGGCCGGGAAATGGTATGCGGTAAGCAAGATGGAGGAAGTTGTGAAGGAGCCTCGTGTCGACAAGAAGGCTGCAAAGGTGAACACCGTTGGTACGGTGTTCTCCAACTTCCATCCGGTGCGCGTGACATGGAAGGGTGTGGAGTATCCTTCCGTTGAGAACGCGTACCAGGCGGCGAAGTTGGACTACCTGCGCAGCGTCCATCAGCACGGGCTGGAAGCCGCCGTCGAGGAGCTGCGCAAGCTGCTGAAGCAGTGCACTCCTGCACAGGCGAAGGCGGCGTTGAAGCAGTACAACCTCGACCAGCGCGGCATTCGCTTCGATGAGTCGGGTTGGAACAAGGTGAAAGTGGAAGTCATGCGTGAGCTTCTGCGCCAGAAGTTCAGCGTGCCGGAGCTGCGCGATGCGCTTCTCGCAACCGGCGACGCCCAGATCGTGGAGGAGAACGACTGGGGTGACACGTTCTGGGGCGTGTGCACCGGTTGCGCGAAGTGGTGGTGCCAGCATGGCGGACAGAACATGCTGGGCAAGTTGTTGATGGATATTCGGGAGGAGTTAAAGATGAACACCAGCACCGTACGGAAGCCGATTTCCATCATCGTCGGCACCCGTACACCGTCCGTCACGCAGATCAACCTCTGCAAGAAGGCGGTGGAGGCCGGCATCAGGCGCGGTTTCCAGATCATGACCGGCGGTGCGGAAGGCATTGATGCCATTGTGGCAAAGACTGCACATGCGCTTGGCCACAATGCCATTCTGGTACTGCCTTGGCGTGGTCACTCCGGAGAGGCGTTGCCTGGCAAGAAGGTATACGTCTCGCCGGAAGTGGCGGAGCGTGGGCGCGAACTGGTGCAGAAGCTGCATCCTGCACCGGAGCGGCTCACGGACGCGGCATGGAAGTTGCACATCCGCAACTACGCCATGCTCGTCGACTTGCCGGAAGGCAGCGTCGTGGTAGCCTTCCCGAAGATGGAGAACGGCCAGCCCACCGGTGGTACTGCGATGATGATTCGCATGGCAGTCTACCTGGGCATCAAGTGCAAGGTGCTGGTGGGTGATACGTATGTGAACGGCTCCGATCTGGTTGATATAGAAGTGGACGAAGAAGTGCGTGAGGAGCCTGTAGTTGTTGAAGAATCAGCCGCCTCCTCCAACGTCGAGGAAAAGACCAGCGTAGAGCGAGTCTCCCATGACGCTCAGGATGAGGAGGCGTCGGAGGTGAAGAACGAGATGGTAGACAAGGATGAGATTGTGGTGGACAGCGCGGACAACGAGGAAGATGTTACGGCGGCACTGTCCGCATTGCGCGAGCAGATGAAGTCCATCGATCCTGCCAAGCTCGCCGAGGATAGCGAGGCGGGTGACGTGGACTGGGTGGACGACGTGGAGCTGGACGACACCGTCGAGATCGTTGTCGACGATGCTGATGTTGAAGAGTCGGTGGATGATGACGATGACGAGCCTGCTCAGGATTCTGCAGGCGTGGAGGTAGATAACATGTTGCGCGTAGACCCCGCCGACACCGGCGTCATCACAGCCGGTAACTGGTTCGTGCTCACGGGCCGCATTGCCGAGTTGGTCAAGGCTCGCAAGGTGTTCGATGTGGTTGTGCCTAGCCACAGCGAGTATACATTCCGCATAGACGGGCGGCTCGCCCGTATCGATGCGGAGCTGGAGAACGGCACGCTCATCGTATCCGTGCAGCCCGACTCGGCGGAGGGCTTGGTGCTGGGCCTGCTCAGCGCCATCAACAAGAAGCGTGCTGAGATGGAAGGCTATCGCGAGGCGCGGTCCGTATCCGAGGCGGCTAACGTCGCCGAGGATGAGGCGAAGAAGGTTATCGGCTCTAGCCGTCCGTGGCTGCGTCGCGGGCGCATGCGCTCCGGTGTCGGCGCGTTGGGCACGGTAAGCCCCGCCATACCGAACGCCGCACGCCAGAAAGCGGAGAATCGCTGGCAGAAGAAGTACGGCGTCGTGTATGTTGGCGTGGGTGTGAAGCTTCTGCGCCAGATCCTGAGCGGGGCCGGTATGAAGAAGGTAACGCTTGCGGACATCAAGCGCCTGATTGCTGCTGTCAACAGCGGCGGACTGGGCGCGTTCCTGTTCCGCAACCCGGTGACCGAGATTACCAACGCATATCGGCGCGTTCATATAGTAGGCGTTATGGGTAGCAATGCACTGCATTTGCCGCCGGATGTTGCCAAGGAGTTCTACGGCGACTTCGACGGCGACCTGTACTTCCTGTGCATGCTGCTCACAAAGGTCAAGGAGGCCATGAGCCGGAAGGACGTGGATCTGCGCTATGCGCGGATCACCGAGAACAAGATCGGTGACAAGTCCAAGCTGGTGCATGATCTGCGTCTGATGCTGGAGAGTGTCGGCACCAAGGTGCTTCCGACCTCGATGTTCGAGGGTATCCTCGCGTTGATCGGTGCCGACGCACGCAGCGGTGTGGGTGCGCTGCACGTCGACGTGGTGTCCATGATCGGTCAGGTAGCACGCATTGCCGGTCCTGAGGTTGCTGTCAAGTTCGGCGATGCAATGTTGCCGTTGCTCGAGGTTATCATGGACGCCGGAAAGGAGACCAGCAAGGTCAAGCAGATGGACTTTGGTCTGCCGTTCGTAGACCATCTGGTCTCCATGATGAGCCTGCGCACGCCCGCCGAGTATGCGCTGGCTCTGGCCGAACTCGCCGAGTATCTGGATGACTTCTTCGGCGAGAATAATGAGTTCTCCGACAAGGTTCGCGAGGCAGCGATGATGATGGAAGAGGTAGCGGGGCTGCCTGGCGCTAGCCAGAAAGATGACAACATCTACGACGGCGCGGAGGCGTTAGAGGCAGCGTATCTGAACGGATACCTGCCGACTCCGGAGACCTTCGAGCTCTGGCTGGAAGGTAAGTCCTCCACCGTCTCGGTGATGAACACGAGCGGCAGCGCCAACCTGCCACGTGTTCCGGCTGGCAGTGTGATGAGCGCTGATGAGATAGAGAAACATGTGAACGCCGAGCTGGAGAAGAGCCTGCCCGTGCGCTTCGTAGCATGGAATGTGGGCCGTGCGGCTCGGCAGTTCGACTATCCGAAGGCCACCTGCCTGGAGTTCATCGCGACGAAGCCGAGCACACATGCAAAGGTCTTCAACGGTCGAGGCGAGCAGGTGGACTGCTTCGTGCCGTCTATCGTCGAACCCGGTAGCCGGCCATTCTTCGTAGACGCATATACGACCACCCGGTATGCCAAGAACACTCGGTTCATGGCGCCGTACCGGGTGACGCAGAAGCGAGTCGTCAACGGAAAGGAGGAGGAGGTCTGGGTCAGCGACGTGACCACGATGAACTCCATCCTGACCGAAGCGTACAGGAGTGGCGGGCGGTTGCCGTATATCATCCCGGTAATCCGCAGCCGTGTATGCAAGGTCAATGGGGTGGAGGTGAAGCAGACGTTCGTGGTATTGCTGGCCCCCGTCATGGTGAACTACGCCAAGACCTACGATACGGGCGAGACCGGTGCATACTATGAGACCATGTATCGCCCGATCGTCGAGGTAGGTCCGGTGAGCATCGTCTCCAAGATCGGCGATGTTGTCACCGCCGTCCGAATAAGCCATGACGGGCGCGACCGCATCCTCGGAGGTCGGTTCGCTTTCGGTAAGATTCATCAAGAGATCGAGACCGAAAGCGATAAGACCGTTAAGGTAGAATTCGGTATCGTCTATCAGGATCCGTTTGTCGTCCTGATAGACGAGATGATACAAGCCGTGATGAGCTCCTCGCTCGTGAAGGTCGAGGAGATTGATGGCAAGCGCTTTGCCGGTTCCATCAATGCCACGCTGATTCCGATCGTTCAGCGTGTCGTCAATCAGCGGTTGAGCGCGATGTTCGACACGAAGAACGATGCGGAGTCCAAGGACGCGGTGAAGTTCCTGAAGCACATGCTGTATGTAGATGATGTGCTTCTGGGGCTGATTCGCCGTCCGAAAGAGGTACTCGTGCGGCTTGATGACGGCAAGCGCAAGAAGAGCGTCATGGCAGTGCTGCCTCGCCGCAAGGAGATAGGTTATGTGGCGATGGGCGAGCTGATCAACCAGCTGATTCGCCGTGACGGGCGGAAGCGCATCTATCTGCCACTCAAGAAGGATGCCTCTCGCATCCTGTGGTTCGATCCTGCAGATCGGGCCGAGCTGGAGGATATGGGCATCCGCGTAGTGGCGACCAACTTCCGCCGCAGCGTCCGCGAGCAGCTGCCGCTGGTTGGTCTGCCGTTCATCGTAAACGGCAAGGAGCATCTGCCGATGGAGGTCACCGTGGCCTTCGCGAATGCGGACTGGCTGGTGGCTCCGGTTGAGAAGGATGAGAAAGGGAATCCGATCCCGCTCGCTCCGGATACCGGTCACGCCTACACGTCCGTAGAGGGCATGGTGGCCACTCGTCCGTTCACGATTCCGGTCACGCGGAGCGTCCAGATCGTACTCAGCCAGGGCGAGAAGTCCTATGCTGAGCAGATTCTGGCTGCTATCAAGACGTGCGGCCTGAAGGCTCAGTATATCGTCTATGGCGGCGGCAAGCTCGCTATAGACGAGAAAGCGATTCTCGCCTGCGAGAACGACTGGGAGAAGCTCAGCGAGTTCGGCATCAACTTCAGCTTCGAGAGCGTGGCTGATATGTATACCATCGTCCGCGCCTCGGTGAAGGTTGGTGCCGACGCTACGCCCGATGCCTTCAAGCTGATGTTCACCGAAGGCACGATCAAGGGTGTAGCGAGCGTGCTGCATGACCAGAAGATCGTGGCGGTCATGGGCGATAAGGAGCACACCGTAGACATCATCGCGCCCGCTACTGCAGTAGTGGAGAAGAAGACGGGCACGGTGGTGTTCTACGGTCTGGCGCAGCTGTTCGGTTATACCGACCTCATCGAAGCGTTTGAGGCGGAGATACTCGCCTCTCGCGCGAACTATGAGGTTGGCGACAATCCGGAGTGCCAGAAGGCTGAGATGGAGATAGCCGCCCGGTATGCTCAGCAGCTCGCCGAGCGCATCAAGGCTGAGCATCCGGGCGTTGACTATAACGTCGTGCCTCTATATGCGGTAGAGGGCGACAAGCGGAAGGCTATCGGCACTGCGATGGTGCTGAAGCTCCACGCCATCGCGCTACCGCATACCAGTGCGACGATTGGGCGTGAGGACAACTTCGGCTCTCAGATGCTCCTCCGCCAGGCTGCGATGTACAAGCGGGATGCTGCCGTCGCTGCTGGTGATGAGGCGAAGGCGAAGCTGGAGGCGGAAGCGGTCGAGGTCTTCCGCATCCGCGGTGGCGAGGTCAAGCAGCTGGTGTCCGAGGTAGAGTCTCTGCAAGCCCTCGGACGCTTCCTTGGCCAGCGCCGGTCGGAGCGGGTGATACCGATAGACCGCTTCTTCTGATAGGAGGTAATAGCTGTGATAGTTATCGCATTAGCAGGCCGCCCCTTCGGGGCTTCCCTTTTCCCCGAAGTCGAGGGGATTGGGGGAATTTGGGAAGTATGGTATTGTTCTTGGGATCCCCGGCGAGGGTCTATCCTGCTATGCGATGGAATAGAAAGTCTGGATATGGAGCACTGCTCTTCTCCTTGGGGAAGGGCAGTGCTACTACTTGATGGGAGGTGCCATAATGGCAACTCTGCAAGACAAGATCAACGCGATCGCGAATAACCTACTTGCGCCGGTCATCTCCTGGTGCAAGGCTCACAGCGTCGCGTTGGATTCAGCGCCGGTACTGGCAGGTATCCTCGGCGAGGATCCGTCGACCTGGACTATTGTTCAGGTCGAGGGCCTGGACATCGTTCTCGTCGCCTCCAACGCCACTCGGCGCGGGGTCGCGCTCCTCGAGCAGACCCCATTCGCGCGGCTGCTGTACTCCTCCGCAAAAGGGCGGAGCTTCTGCTTCGCCCTTGCTGGGGACCTCCGGATCCCGGGGGTCCTGCAGCGGAAGATCCTGGGGAGCTTCGACTCCGCGATCGGCATCGAGGCCGATGCGGTCGCGCCAGCAGCCGAAGCGGAGGCCGAGGCGCCGACCCCCTACGAATAGTAGGGGGAAGGCGCCGAGGGCAGGGGCGAAAGCCCCGCCCTTTTGAACGAACCTTGACATAACCCTCTCTTTTCTTCGATGAAGGAATGAAGAGAGGGTTGTAGATAACCAGGCTCTGGAATACTATACAAGGAGGAAACAAGAAATGAGACTGGAAGGAAAACCAGTCGAGGTTCTGCAGACCCTAATCCTGGCGGGTGCCACGCCAGGATACTGGGTAGTCAGGATAGCACGAGCACTAGGACACGATATAGAGATTGTGGAAACAGTAGGAGAAGACAAGAACACCCACTACCGCATCAACCACCCAGCAGCCGTCGAAACTTGGGACTTCCGGAGGGACCCGGAAGTCCTGAATGCGGCGGCACGGTGGATTGAATCCGCCGACGAAACACAACTCAAAGAAGTCGCCCGCATTTTGGCGATGGCGACCTCCTGCACCATCTCATACGTCGACGACGAGCACATCATCGTCGACAACTTCTCTCCTGTCTACACACTGTAGGCAGGAGAGAGAGAGGGGCGAAAGCCCCTTCCTTTTCGAAGGAACTTGACACAGCCCTCACTTTTGTATCCGCCCAAAGGAATATGAAGGATAGCAGGAAACCTGTACATTGGAGTTAGAGTATAGATAGCCGTGCTATGGAAAACTACTACAAGGAGGAGTAAGAATGACTATCGGGATTGACTGGGATCGGCTCGGGGTAATAGGGCTGTTCTTAGGAACGGCCCTCGCGCTGTTTGTCGCGTTCGTTCTTGTAACCCAAAAGGAAGTGAACGACCGACTAAGGCCTGTAAGGTACCATGTACAGCGCACAGAAGCTTACATGAATGACATTAAGATCAACGTAGTGGATGCCAGGAAACAAACAAACGAGGCAATCGTCCTCATACAAGAGGCGATTGTCTCGCGAGATGAAAAGAAGCTCATCGCAGCTCTGCAACACCTGAGTCGAACGGATGTGAATCTCCAGGAAATGGAGAATTCATGCAGATATATCAACGACGAACTGCAAGATGCAAAACAAGCTACCAAACCATGAGTAACACCCTTGGGGCTGTGAAAGCCCCACCCTTTTCGAGGGAACCTTGACACAACCCTCGCTTTTGCCCACACCTGCCAAAGACACCTCCACCACAGAAGTACGGGTCTTAGATAACCCGGCTCTGGAATACTATACAAGGAGAGATGAGAATGAACAACAAGTACCTTTACCCAGCACCACCACAGATAGATCTTGGCGAAACCGTGTTCATGTACCCCGGTGCTTACGGGAACGACCCCGTGCACCGACCATCGCCCGACGTTGCGATCTACTATCGCAACGGCGGGAAGCTTGTCCATCTTGTCGTCGACGGCGATCCCGTAGCGATCGCCGATTTCCGCGACGACGCCACACGCACCTTGCGCATCGTAGCGCCAATCAAGATGCGCGTGGTTGGCTTCGACGTTGTGATATTCGACCCAAGCTAACGTCGAAGCCGATGGGGCGAAAGCCCCACCCTTTTCGATGAACCCTCACATAACCATAGAAAGCCATACTCCGGAAGGAGGTAGCAGGATGAGAGCACATATCAAGTACCCGGTGTGGATGAAGCAGGAAGAGTTCCAGCCATTAGCCGCCTTCGGCGGTGAGGTGGCTGGACGAATCGGTCATATCAGCGATTCCGACCTGAACCATATCGGAATCCTGATTGAGACCGATAGCGGAAAGACCGTCTTCATCCACAAGAAGGAAGAAGGCTGGACCGCTATGGTCACAGCCGACGACTGGAAAACCGTAACCCATGAGAATGCCACCGTCAAGATAGAGAACGGCATCCTCCGGGTGGACGTGAAACTGTGGCTGTAGGAGGAAGGGGCGAATAGCCCCTCCCTTTCGAAGGAACCTTGACAGAACCCTCACCTTGTCCCCGCCCACCCGCCCCCAGCCACCGCCTTGAAAAGGAAACAAGGAAAGTAGAAAGTCAGATTTCGGAACCGGGACTTAGATAACCCTGTTCTGGAACAGTGGCTTAGATAGCCACACTCTGGAATTCTCTTAAGGAGGAGAAACGATGGAAGACTACGATTTCATCCCAACTTTCAACAACGCCTCCCTCAACATTGAGGGAGTGCAGCTGGACGTTGACGGGAACAAGTTCACCCTGCGCATCGAGAAGTTCTCCATCAGCTCCAGCATCGACAGCGACACCATCAAGCGGACCCAAGAGAACCTCATGCAACTCATCAGGGAAATGGAGGAGAAGATTCAGTCATGAAACACCATGTCACGTTGAAACAGATTGAACGTGAACTCCGAGCGATGGGACTTCTGGAAGACTGGCGTACAGAGCAATGGATTGCGAAGGCTGAATACAAGGACGAACGCCAGGCACTGAAGGAGTTCCTCCATAACTACGGGCTCTACATGGGAAAGGACGGAAGACTGCACCAGAGCCTGTAGTGCAAAGAAGGGGCTGATAAGAAAGCCCCTCTTTGGAATCAACCTTTACATGGAGGAGAATGATGAAGGAAGCAAAGGAGGACTTCGTGGGACTGTTGAAAGACCTGTGGACATTCCTGCGGCGAGCAGGGAGGGAAGCATCGCAACTAACACGAACCCTCATCGCCATCATGTTCACCGTGTCCCTCGTGATCGCATTCCCCGCACTGTACCCGCTGATGCACATTGCAGACCAGGTGCGGTGGGAGGAACTCACGAAGGAAAACTAACGCACCGGAAAGGGGCTGGAATAGACAGCCCCTCTTTGGAATCAACCTTTACATGATAAGGAGGAGAAACATGAACGCAAAGGAAGTATTCATCGCCAAGACGGAAAAGAGGGGCAGGGCAAAGGTACTGCGCATCGCAAAGGCATTCCCACTCTCCAAACTGCTGAACCTGGTAGGATACGAAGTGGAAGCACTGACCTTGAGAGGCGTGGAAGACGGACAAACCCAGCAAGTGACCGCGAAACCGGAAGAGACGACCGTCATCATCGCCGAAATCGTGTCGACGATGGGACGAAGGAAATCCGTGGCACTGGTGCATGGAAATGTCGTCTCATACCTCACTCCCACACTCAACGGCTGGAGACCGGCATTGCTGAACGACGGAAGCCGAGTTGTCGAACCCAGCTGGATTGTGGGGGCTTTCAACGAACCGAACGCGCAAGAACTGATTAGCACCGATGCAACCACGAAACAGGAACCGAAAGCGATCCCTGTGGACGAATTCGCCGACTAACAAGGGAAAGGGGGCGGAACAGCCCCCACCCTTGCACCGTAGCCACCGACGGGCAGACAGCCCACCCTTTTAGCAACACCCTTCACATAGCACTCCGATAACCTATCCTTTTAGCAACACACCTCACATAACACACCCGAGTACACCGAACATCTTCTCCTCGCTTCGCTTCTTCTCGCTTTGATCTTCTCCTCTCTGATGATATGTCTCCTCTCCTCTTCAAGGAATGGTCGCTTTAGATAATCCTCTTTCGGCTATCTGGCGCTTAGATAGTCTCGCTCTGCAAAACCTCGTTCAGGAGGTGGAACATGATCGTTCAGAAGGTGCTTCACACGGTGGCACCAAACCTCGCCGTACCGGATCGCGGAACCATCCTCCACGAAATGGTCACCGGCGAACCAGCACAGCTGGAAGTCTATGGCGACCTCATCCCCATCCCAAAGCCGAACCTGCCCGTAGACTATATCCAGCTGAACCGGTCCAAACTGCCCGTCGTGCAGCTGCGACCGCCCTTCACCACGCTCCACCAGATTACCATCGCCAAAGCGAAAGGGGAACCCTATCGGGGACTCCTTCAAGAACTGGCAAGACAGGTAATCGGAGTGGGGCGCAATCAGGGCGAATACGGTCGAGCACTGCTCCGCACAGCGCAGTATGAACTGCCGTGCGCTTGGGCGAAACTGGTAGGTCATCCGGAAGTGCCGGAAGGCGAAATCTGGATTACCTTCGGGAAGCCCACCCGCTTGACCGTGTTCCAGCGGTTTCCGCAAGCCAGCAGTTCCTCATGCAGGATCCGCCCGACCCGGAGAGTGACTAACTATCCGCACAGGGCAATCCTCGTCCATCCGAACACCTTAGTGGAAGACCTGCAAGGCGATTCGGATGGCGATGAGGGATTCGCCGGCTATATCTCAGGCGAGAAACCCGCACCGCGCGTCACCATCGCCCGCAAGATACATTTCGCAGAGTGGGACGTGACGCCGGAAATCCAGCCGAACGCCGAATTCGATGACCTGTATTGGGGATTCACCGCAACCCGATACATCGGTCAGGTGATTCAGGCGATATGGGTACTCCAGTATGCCCATGCTGCAAGGACTGGAGACCCGCAAAAGGCTGCCTGCGAGGTGTGGGATTTCGCCACGGCATTGATTGAACACGTCATGGACGCCCGTAAACTCAAAGCGGAATCCACCTTCGACGTGCGTCATGCCATCGAATGCATCCGCGGAACCGCCACGCCCGACGAATCTATCCTCAACCTGCCGTATGGGAAGGAGGTGATGAAGAGCGCGGAAGCAATGGCATGGATGATGCCCGAAGGCGGCGTGTTCACCGTACTCATGCGCCGAGCACGACCGCGCAGCATCATCCGCCACATCGAAACTCCGCCCGAAGAGCTGCTCAAACAGCTCTGGTCGGGCAAACTGGAGGAGGAGTACGATGATCCTGACTTCGCTGGTGATTTCCACGGAGACGTTTCCGAGTATCTCCGACAAACTACCGGCTGCGGGCTGGCTGATTACAACCCGAACGGGCACGAAACGCTGGTGCCCCGTGAAACTGCTGCCGGAGTATGATGAGTTCGGATACGTGAAACGTTTCCATGTGCTCACCCTGCAAGACCAGTTCGCACGCGCGGACGACAAAAGCGAGTTCATCAACGGGCTGGAAATCGTCATGACACAGAACCAGCTCGAGCAACTCCGCCGCGAAGTGGAACTGGACCTACCTCGCGACCAGGCACAGCAAGACGACTTCTACTATGTGCGCAAACGCAACGCCGTGCTTGCTGCTATGGACGTGCTGGGAGCGAACCCGTACATCACCGGTAACTCCCATCCGTTCCGTAAACTGTGCATCAGCGATGACCATTTCCGCACCGTCAATCCCAACTGGGATGCGTTCGCTGCCCACCGAACCGGACGCAAACTCCGGTCCGCATGGAAGAACGCTATCCCATGGCAGGATGAACGGAAGGAGGAACCGGCATGGGGCATCTGGAAACCACTGCGCACCCTCATCGCAGAAACCAATCTGCATGAGGGACCGGTGCATGACGCCATGCTGGTCACTCCAACCGGTATGAGCAAGATGCGTGCGGAAATGCCGTTCTCCACCAACATCAAGAAAGTGCGCGACCGCGAACGCAACGAAACGGTCGCCACCACCAACCGCTGGACGGCATACGGACAACTACCGCAACAGAAAGCGATTGGCGAGTATAAGGTGGAGAACATGACGCTGAAACTGATGGCAGCAAGCGGCATACAAGGCATGACCTTCCTGCTCGAACACGACGTCATCGTGAACGATGAACCCGTAGACATCATCGTCAGTCCACGTATGATACAGAAGAAATCCGCGTGGACGGTGCTGCTGAACAACAACATCCCACTGGATAAGGTTCAGGAGCACCTCGTCGAGTTCGAGCTGGAACGACGCACCGCACCAGCAGGATGGAAAGTGGATGAACGACTGCTGGTGCAGAAAGGCGTCGGATTGGTCGTCACCGAATACTGGGCAACCACCTCACATAATGAGGTGTATTTCGCACGGGACGACCAGACGCTCACGATAAGACCGGAACAACACTTCTGCGCAGGTCTGCCGTTCGACCCGCTGGAGATGATTGACCTGCGCGAAGTGAACGATTACTGGAATATGGCGAAAGTGCTCATCCAATACTACGAGTAAGGAGGTAAGTATGAACCCGATCGATATCGCCAAGAACCGCATCTTCCAGCACATCATCCGCTCACAGGCAATCCCGGCTACCAGCCACTGGAAGTTCATGGCGCTGAGCGATTGCCTGCCACCGACCGAGAACGGCAAATGCCAGATCGTCGATGAGATGACCGGCATTCCGTTCGAGTTGAGCGTGCCCGAAAAGGTGGAAGCGAACTGGTTCTATCCCACTCCCGACGGCGTGAACGACAACATGCAGCCCATCCGCCGCCGCGAAGCAGTGCCCGTCAAACAGGTGCTGCTGGGATACGGGCCTGTCCGAACCCGACAGGGCGATGTGCGCATGCGCGTTGCACTGGCAAAGGTCACCGGAGTGCCGCAGACCACCGGTGTCGTCACCATCAGCGTCGGCGCATACGGTGCATTCGTCACACCCAATCCGCAAACCGGTCTGTATGACGTCGACCCTGACCTGGTTGCCGCACTGAACCTCAAGATGCATGAGCAGTTCACCAACCTGCAGCCGATAACGATTGAGGTCAACCAGGGCGAGCAGGCACAGGAGATCGACGTCAAGACACTGCTGAACACCGAGCAGCCCGCAGAACAGACCGGCGAAACCAACAACGCGTAAGATTAGTCCAAATCAAAGGGGAGTGGGAGCCAACCACTCCCCAAGCATAAGGAGGAGAAAATGGTCATGGAACACCGAGAGATCTGCCAGACGGCGGAGAAGATTCTGCATAAGCCCGTACTCAACGATTCCGACCGCGCATTCCTGGAGATGGCGGCGGATCACCTGCGCAAGGCAATCAACGACGACAAGCTGAAGTCCACCGGTCTCGGTGCACTCGCAGGAGGCGCCATCGCCACCATCGCACTCGGACCGTTCGCCATCCTGCCAGCAGCATTAGCAGCTATCGCAGGTGGCTCGTTCGGCAAATGGACACACGAGGAAGGAAGCAAATACGAACGCGAACTGCTGGCCAAGATCATCGCCAAACTGAGCAAGCCGTAGCGATATGGGGAGGGGCGAAAGCCCCACCCTTTCCTTCATCCTTGACATAGCACTCATCTCAGGTCATCGCTTCTCCTCCAATGCAAAAGGGGGCGCGTCATTTGTGACGATAGCCCCTCTCTTTGAAAGACCATAAGGTGATTGTCGGGCGGGGACGGAAAAGCCCCCCATCCTCTCACGCCAGCCATTACGTCCGTCCCCGCCCATCTTCTTTCTTCTTCTCTCTTCTTCGTTGTCTCTTCCTCTGAATCATCTGTAATACCGTATATGAACACTCTCTCTGGAGGTCGTTATGGATAAGGAGACACGCAACCGCCTGCACAAGCATCACATAGCCAGCACCGCCATCGCTACGGTGCTGTTCATGATTACGTTCGTCTATGACAGGCCGGTGCTCACATGGCCGCTCGCACTTCTCATCCTCATCTCCGCATTGGGATTGGGATACATCACCGGCACTTTCTACCATTACGCAGTATACTTTGAGTACTATGATGAGGAGGAATACCATGCACAGACAGACGAGAGACCGCATGAACCACCACCGCGCGGACAGTATCCTCGTATCCGCCGCACTGGTAGCCATCGTTCTCCTGATTGACAGGTCTGGCACCGTCTGGAAATTGCTCGAGCTGGTCGTCATCTCACTGGTGCTGGGCTACGTCATCGGTACCGCCTACCACTACATAGTGCACTTTGAGTACTATGCACGAGATGAGAATGGACAACAGAAGTAACACGCTACAGAAGGGAGTACTATGATGAAGAGCGATACTCGAGATGACCTGAGCGAACACCGCACCAAAAGCATCACCGTAGCTTCTATACTGGCAGCAATCGCGTTCTCGCTCTACAACCTCAACTTCATCTGGTCAATCATCAAACTTACCCTTTACTGGATACTTATCGACATTGTCATCAGTCTGGAACTCAGCTGGAAACTCATTCAGCTTGCCATCGTCTCCATAGGATCGGGGTACATTACCGGCACAATCTATCACCACATAGTACGCTTCGTCTACTACAAGAACAAGGAGGTGTAAACCATGCTGGTCGGACAAGCCCTCAAAGGCGCCATTACCTTCGCACCCAAGATGCTGGTCAGAGCCGGCGCAAGCATCGCTAAACTCGCCACCAAATCACCACAACTATTGCAAGCCCTCAACCAGGTGGAAGTCAACGTAGAGAAAGAACTCACCCAACTCACACTCGTCAAAGAAGGCGATACCTACACACTCGTGGATAACGACTCCGGCCAAGTCGTACTCACCCTCAAGATCGAAGAGAACACCACACCGAACCCATAACACATAACACCTAACAAACACAAACCGAACACGACGTACATAACGCTCGACAAACCCGTATACCACTCACATAACGCTCGACATAGCACTCGACAGACCACCCGCCAAATGCACACAACTCACCCGTAATCAACAGATCACCAGTAAGGAGAAGAGACCAAACGCGACGAAGGCTGCGAAAACAAGGTGGGGCGGGGCTTGCATCGTTCATCCACCCTCCTCTTCACTGTACCCGGCCCACGCCAACCCTTTCTCAAAGCCGCCCTCCCTCGCACTGTACCCGGCCCACGCCAACCTTTCCTAGAGCCTGCCTCCTCTTCACTGTACCCGGCCCACGCCAACCCTTTCTCAAAGCCGCCCTCCCTCGCACTGTACCCGGCCCACGCCAACCTTTCCTAGAGCCTGCCTTCTCTTCGCTGTACCCAACCCACGCCAACCTTTCCTAGAGCCTACCTCCTCTTCGCTGTACCTTTCTCACGCCAACCTTTTCTCAGAGCCTGCCTTCTCTTCGCTGTACCCAACCCACGCCAACCTTTCCTAGAACCTGCCTTCCCTGTGCTGTACAAAACCCACGCCAACTCTCTCTCAAAGCCAACCTCTTCTACACTATACCTAACTCACGTCAACCTTTTCCTAAAGCCGCCCTACTTTTCGCTGTACATCACTCTCGTCAACCCTTTTCTGGAGTCGGCTTTCATCACACTGTAACTCACTATCGTTCCAGAGTTTGCTATGCTGTATCCGTTCCTCATCCTTTCCTTCCTGGCTTATCGTATACTGTGTTGTACCTATCTCATGTTAGTTCTACTTCTTTCTGCATTCGTTAACTCTTCCCTTCTTCGTTATCTCATTGGTATCATACTTCTCTCATTTGGCTGTATTCGAGGATAGGTGCAAGCTTATCCTCTCTCATACCAACATAAGGAGGTGATTTCCATTGGTAGAACATCTGGCAAAGCTGTATGGTTTCCTGCTGCGGCGTATTGCTCAGGCATGGAAGGATCTGCTGGCTCAGTGGGGAGTTCAGTGGTCTGTAGTTGCGGAGGTTCAGTCTTCCGCTTCTACGGTATTCATTGAACTCTGCCGTCATGTGCCTTCGAGCTTTGTGAGGACTGGCAAGGTTCCTCCGGGCTTGAAGGAGATGGCTGTAGATCTGGTTCAGCTGTACGTTCAGGCGCTGGAAGCCAGTTATGCAGAGTGGAAGAAGACAGGGCTGGACTTTACTGCTTCTCAGGTTAAGGCTGGTGCCGACAACCTTTTCATTCAGCTCTGTCGGAACTATCTGGATGTAGTGGAAGACTTACCGTATCAGGTAAGGAAGGAGGTGGAAGTGGAGGTTTAGGATGAGAAGGGGAAGGCGGGACTGGGTAGCGGTCTGCCTTCCCCACAAACCCTCTTGCACCCTCCCTTCATCCTGTGAGATTTCTCTTGCAAGTTGCGCGGGATTTGCAGGAGTCTTGCAGGCGCTTGTAGAAAGGTGGAAACTAAGGCAGAGCGACATACCTACAGGTTGTGGTGGGGCGCAAGCGATAACACCACATATAGTAGTCATTTGGTCGGATGGTGCAACGGTAAGATGCATCGT